>CBFCZM010000021.1:0-15076 GCA_965602565.1 uncultured Anaerolineae bacterium | reverse complement strand
GGATCATCCACAGCACAGTTCTCCTGCGCGATCGAGCACCGCGGGTGGAAGCGACAACCGCTGGGTGGGTCAATCGGATTAGGGATCTCGCCCTCCGGCATAGGCTCGGTGCGACGATCGTGGGGATCGGGCACCGGTACGGCCGCCAAAAGCGCCTGCGTGTACGGGTGCAGCGGATACGTGTAGAGTTCGCGTAGTTCGGCGACCTCCACCAGCTTACCCAAATACATGATGCCGATGCGGTCGCAGATATACTTCGCCGTCGCCAGATCGTGCGTGATGAACAGATACGTCAGGTTCATCTCACGTTTCAGCTCATTCATCAGATCCAGCAGCAACGACCGCACGCTGACATCGGCCATCGCAATCGGCTCATCGGCCAATATCAGGTCCGGCTTCGTCACCAAGGCGCGGGCGATGACCGCCCGTTGACGCTGACCGCCCGAGATCTGGTGGGGGAATTTGTTGTAGAAGTAGTTGGCCGGGGAAAGCCCAACCTTCTCCAACATCTCCACCACGGCATCGCGCCGTGCGTCGGCATCCATCTCAGGAAAGTGCACCTTCAGACCGTAGCCGATCCCCATGCCAAGCGAGATACGCGGATTCAGGGACGCCATCGGGTCCTGGAAGATCACCTGCATACGTCGACGCAGCTTTCGCAGCGGCTCCGGTCCGAGCTTAGTCAGATTGATCCCGTCGAAGATGACCTCGCCCGCTGTCGCCCGGCTCAACCCCACAGCCACGCGACCTGTCGTTGTCTTGCCGCTACCACTCTCACCGGCAAGGCCGAAGACCTCGCCGCGCCGAATGTGGAAGCTCACGCCATCCACAGCACGAACGTAACGCTGCTTATCGCCGACCAGTCGGTTGACGAAACTCTGCTGAACCGGGAACCACTTCTTGAGATCGCGGACCTCGACCAGAATGTCCTTCTCTGTCTCTTCACTCATGATCAGCCTCCCCGCGGCCTGAGCGTTCCTGGTAAAGCCAGCAGTGTACGAAACGGCCCAGATCGCCCGGGACAGCCCCCATCGTCGGCTCAAGCTTCCGGCAGATCGGCATCACTTTCGGGCACCGAGGATGGAACCGGCAGCCCGCCGGCGGGTGCGTGAGATTCGGGGGTTCGCCACCCATCTTGTACAGCTCTTCACGTTCGTCCAGCTTGATGTTCGGCACCGACTTGAGCAGCCCTTCGGTGTACGGGTGCAGCGGGTTGTCAAAGACCTCAACCACATCGCCGATCTCAGCCATCTGGCCGGCGTACATCACCGCCACACGGTCCGCCATCTGCGCTACCAAGGCGATGTTATGCGTAATCATCAGGATCGTCAGATCAAATTCGTCCCGGAGCCTGATGAACTCATCCAGCAACTTCGCCTCGACAATCACATCCAGCGACGTCGTCGCCTCATCGGCCACGACCAGAGCCGCATTGAGGACCAGACCCAGCCCGACCATCACCCGTTGACGCATGCCACCCGAGAGCTGGTGCGGGTAATCCCGCAGCCGGTTCGCGCGAATGCCCAGTGTCTCCACCAGCGTGCGCGCCCGCGCCAGCGCAGCCTGCACGAGCGTCTTGGGTTCGTGCACCTGGATCGCCTCGACGATGTGTTGATCGACGCGCTGCACGGGGTTGAGCGATGTCATGGGATCCTGAAAGATCATACTGGTGCGACGGCCACGGAAATCCCGCATCTGATCGTCGTCATACTGCATGATATCTTCGCCATCAAAGATGATCTGACCCCGGACGATCTTGCCGGGCGGTGCGATCATACGCATCAGCGCTTTGCCCATCGTCGACTTACCACAGCCGCTCTCACCGACCAAACCCAGGATCTCACCCTTAAGGATGTCGAACGATACGCCGTTAACCGCGCTGAGCTGTCCCAGCCGGGTATGGTAGTCGACGGTAAGATCGCGAATCTCTACAAGGACGTCTTTGTCACTGGTTGCTGCCATGGCTAGACCTCCGAGAGACGCGGGTTAAGGATCTCGGAAAGACTCTCACCCAGCATACTGAAAGCAAATGTCACCAACGTCACCATCGCGCCCGGGAACGAGATCAGCCACCACGCCCGGCGCAGGTAGTCCTGCCCGCGAGCCAAATCGATGCCCCAGTCAGGCGTGTCCGGTGGGATGCCGAAGCCCAGGAAGCTCAGGCCAGCCTCGGTCAGGATCGCATCAGCGACGTTGACCGAGAAGATGATGACGATCGAGGGGATCACGTTGGGGAGGATGAAATCCCTCATTATCTGCAGTGATGTCGCCCCCAGGCTGCGGGCGGCCTCAACGTAAAGCTCTTCTTTGACGGCCAGCGTCTGACCGCGCACGATCCGGAAGTACGTGGGAACGTAGAGCACGGCGATGGCCACGATGATGTTACCGATACCCGCGCCCAACACGGCCGAGATCGCAATCGCCAGAATCAGTCCAGGGAAGGAGTAGAGGCTATCCATCAACAACGTGAGAACGCGGTCCAGCGTCCCACCGACGTACCCGCTGACCAGCCCCAAGGGGACCCCGACGACGAGCGCCACAATCGCCGAACTCAGACCAACAATCAGTGCGATGCGAGTCCCCCAGATGATGCGGCTCAAGACATCCTGGCCGATCTGATTGGTGCCCATCACGAAACCGCGTTCCGCTGCCTCGACCAGCGAGGTGGCGATGACCAGCGTCTCGTAGCCGTCCAGCACCCCCTCAAGCTCGCTGGGCGACGCAACTACAGCATCGATCTCGCCGGCAGACAGATCATCCAGCGCCAGATCAAGAGTCTCAAACCGAGCGGGGCGCGGCTGGTAACGAACATCCAGCCCCTCCGCCTCAGCAGCAGCGTTGATTTGATCCAACCCCTCACGCAGCGCTTGCGAGGCCGCCGTACCAAACACGTAGCCGATGCGGCTCTTGCGGTCGGCGACATCGCGCAAGCTCCGCACGCCGGCGCCAATAGACGTCACCAACACGTACTCTGAGGGGGGTTGCCCGGGGTACAACAACGACGGCCCCACCTCGGCCCGCGGATCGTAGGGAGCAAACCACGCCGGGAAGAGACCGACGGTGATGATGAACAGCAACAGAACCGCACTCACCACCACGAACCACCAGTCGCCCCCGTACCATCTGCGCGCCAGCAACATGCGCCGGACCAAGCCGACGCGGTCCAGTTCCAGCTGCCAATCCGGCACTTCTACGATACCATCAGCGTCGGTTGAAGCCGCGGCATCAACCGCAGCCTCCTCGTGAGCGCGATCGGCATCCGTTGCCAATGTCTCTGCCATAGGGTCGGCTCCTCCTAGTAGCGAATCCTGGGATCAACAAAGGCGTACAAGATGTCGGTCAGGACGCTGATCGCCCCCACAAAAAGGGCGAACACAGCGATCACCGACTGCACGGCAGTGTAGTCGCGCAGTTCGATTCGTTTCACCAAATAGCGGCCCATGCCCGGCCACGAAAACGTCGTTTCCGTCAGCACAGCGCCTGCCAGCAATAGCGCGAACTGCAGGCCGATGAGCGTCAGGATCGGAATGAATGTATTGCGCAGCGTATGTCTGTAGACCAGCCGACGTTCAGGAATCCCGCGGGCGCGCCCGGCGGTGATGTAATCGGTCTGAAGTGTCTCGATCATGTTTACACGCGCCAGACGGACGAACGGACCGGTCAGAATGAGCCCCAACGTGACCGAAGGCATGACCAAGTGTAGCAGCAGCGATTGCAGCGCCGGCCAATTCCCCTGAATGACTGCATCAAATAAATAGAAGTTCGTGATGGACGTGAAGTCACGCAGTAGCAGGGCATCCATACGACCGGCCAGCGGTAAAATGGACAGACGCACGGCAAAGAGGATCTGTGCCATCAGGCCCATGAAGAAAACGGGAATCGCGTAGACGATGATGCTGAACATACGGATGGCGTAGTCCACAGGCTTCTTGCGATTCTTGGCCGCGAACGCACCCGCATAGATACCGAAGACCGACGTGATAGCCATAGCCGGCACCGTCAGCTCGATCGTCGCCGGCAGCCGTTCGCCCAACTCCTCACGAATGGGCCGCTCCCCCTGGGTCAGCGCATTGCCGAAGTCCAGCCGGATCATACGCCAGAGAAAGTCGAAGTACTGTATATGGAGCGGGCGATCCAACCCCAGGCGCGCGCTGATCGCGGCAGCCTGCTCCGCACTCACCTTGGGACCGAGCTGAGAACGTATGGGATCGCCGGGCAACACACGCATCACGAAGAAAACCATCGTCACCAGAATCAGGATCATCGGAACAGTCAGTAGGATTCGTGTGACTACGAAGTTGCGGAAAGAAGCAGACATCTACAGGTCTCCTTTCCCCCAGATATGTGCTCAGGGAGAGAAATGCCGGATAGTGGATGCTCGTAGTTTGATGCTGGATATCCGTAAATGAACGTTAGGCTATGGCACGGATCCGTGTCCATGAGCAAGTCGGTGGAAGAGTGAATCCGTTGAGAGCGGTCTCAATCCCTCGGTAGCTGAGCCTGCGGGGGACTGAGACCGACCTGAACGAGCGTCCGCACAACCCATGACTCGGGGCGGGAAGCTGTGCTCTCCCGCCCCGAGAACTCTAGGGCTGTGATGCATCCGGCCCTAGGGGCTACTCACCACCAGCCATGTAGTTCATGTTGAAGACCAGGTAACGCAGCGCGGGCGCGCTGATGGTCTCAACGGTCAGACCGTCAACTTCCTGCAGGCGGACGGCTTCAACAGGACCCAAGGTACGCCACGCCACGTCAATCTCACCGGTCTCAACCGCATTGCTCATCGTCGTGGGATCGGCGAAGTAGCGGATGATGACGTTGGGGATGATGGGCTTGTCATCGCCGTAGTACTCTGCGTTGGCCTCAAGGACCATCTGCTCGCCCGGCACGTAGGAGACCATGCGGTACGGGCCGATGCCCTCGACGGTCTCGGGATACTGCACCAGCTCGTCATCCGCGAAGACGTCAGGGTGCGCGGGCACGAAAGGTGCCGCAGCAGCCAGTGCATCGAAGAAGCCGAAGGAATCCTTCAGGTGGTAAACCACCGTATAGTCGTCGGGCGCTTCAACGCTCTCGACATAGACCTGGATCAAGCCAGAGACCTGGCCCTCGAGGCCCAGGCGGTCCCAAGCACGAACGTAGTCGGCGGAGGTCACAGGCGTGCCGTCCGCGAACTTGATGTCCTCACGCAAAGCGAAGGTGAAGCTCTTGCCATCCGCGCTGACCGTGGGGAAATCCGCAGCAGCGGCGGGGGCCAAGTCAGACGTGCCGGCTTCGTACTTCAGCAGTGCTGTGCCGGTGTTCTTGATGATCTCCCAGTCGTGGGTGGCGTAAGCGTCCTGAGGATCGAGGCTATTGACCTCATCGGTGGTGCCGATGATGACGGTGTCAGTAGTACCCGATGCAGGCGTGGCGCCCGCGCCGAAGCTGACCACGTTGTAGTTGAATTCAAACGGCGCACCGATCAGCACACCCTCAACACCGTCGCGGTAGGTCACGAACTCGGGCTCCCAGAAGAGCGGCAGCGTCGGGACTTCCTCGGCGTAGTACTCACCCAGCTCGGCATAGATCGTCTCACGCTCGGCCGCATCGGACGAAGCAGCGGCACGCAGCAGCAGGTCATCCATGCGCTCATCGCAGTAGTTCACGCCGTTGTCCGGGGACTGCACACAGGAAGCGAAGGGGGTCAGCCAGTTATCGGGATCCGCGAAGTCGGGGAACCAACCCAAGATGAAGACCGGGAAGGCGGTGCCCTCGACGAAACTGTCAACGTACTCGGCCCAGTTCTGGGTCTTGAGGTTGATCTTCATCAAGCCGGTCTCTTCAAGCTGCTCCATCAACACCTGCACGACGTCCGCCGTGGTGGTGCCGTAGTGCTCCGGGGGATACCAGAAATCGAATTCCAGAGGACTATCCGCGGTGTATCCCTCCGACTCCAACAGGGAGATCGCCAGGTCAAGATCGCGCGTGCCGTATGCATCCAAGAAGGGCTCCGTCGCATAGGGATATCCAACAGGAACCATGTGGTACGCGGGTATGTTGCGCCCCTCGAATACGCGATCTACCAGAACCTCGCGATCGATAGCAGCAGCAAAGGCCTGCTTCATCGCGGGGGTCCAGAACGCCATCGGTTCAGCAGGCTCCTCGATCGCGGCAGGGGTCTCAGTCGGCTCAACTATAGGAGCCTCAGTGGGCGTGCCACAGGCGCTAAGCATCAAAGCGAGCAGCACAAAGACCGACAAAACACTCAACAGGGATTTACGGGACATTGCTTTCTCCTTCCAAGTTTGGCATCTGACTACAGTGCAACTCTGTTCTGACCAGCTCTTGGCCAGACATCACCTCCCTCCGTCCGCGGTCCTGCACGAAAAAAGCGCCCTAGACCACTCCAGAGCGGATTCAGGCGTTGGGAAAACCGTGGCAGGAGCCGCAAACTGATGAACATAGTATACCCTAACTTCCAGGAAATGCAGCCTATTCTGGCAACCAGGGCTCGAACTCACCGGCGAACTAGCTTGCCCCTGACCAGATGGCCAGGTGTACATCGCAATCGCACACACAGTCGTCCACCCGCGGTCTCCACATAACAGACAGCCCCCACAGAGTCCTGTGAGAGCTGTCGCGACGCCGTCTGCGGCACACAATGGAGGCCTACTCCGTGTCGTCCTCCCCGTCGAGCTGTAGAGCCTCGGCCAGCAACGCCTGGGCCTCTTCGGACAGCCTGGGCCTCAGCGGGTTCTTGCGCAGCCACCGCTTGAGTGTGGCGACGCGCAGGGCCGGGACCGGCACAGCATCGACGTCTACATCAAGCTCAATGTCCGGCTGCGTGAACAAGATCACGGCTCGCATCGGTATCTCCGGTCCCTCGGGCAGCCGCTTCGCCAGCTGGGCACCTACCGCCTCAGCCTCGGCGCTTGCATACCGGCCTGGGCGCCCGATGGACTCCTGGCCGGCGAAGCGCCGCAGGAAGCCCAGCTTCTGCCGGTGACGCCACCGACCATCCTCGTAGGTGACGTGCCCACCCTGAGGCTTCACGGAGATCACCGTAAGGCCGCCGGGTTCCACCAGGACGAAGGGAGAGGCCAGCCTGTACATCAGAAGCCAGTAGTCGCGGCCCAGCCCCTTCAGAGCGTCAGGCACACGCGTGTGGCGAGCGTTAATACCCACAAACCGCTCGCCCAGATAGCTTCCGGTCAATGAGACAATGAATCCCACCCACACCACGGCCATCGTCACCCACAGCAAGTCCGGTTTCAGAACGATCAAGACAGCCGATACGGCGAGCAGAATCAACCCGGCAAAAGGGGCCAGCTCACCGATCTTCTTTCGCCTGTTGATATAGGGCTCGTTGGCAATCACCTGCATGGACGCCTCCTTCTGCTAACTCCTGTGTGCTCTAGTCTGCCTACTTGCCGGCTGCCGCCAACCCGGCTTTGATCCTGGGAATCACGTTACCTGCGACAGCCTCACGCGCGCGCAGCACGGCGTTCTTGACCGCCCTGGCATTGGAACGACCGTGGCCGACGATCACGACACCGTTGACCCCCAACAGAAGCCCGCCACCCACTTCGGCATAGTCCAGTCGCGTGGCCAGTCGCCGCAGACCGGGAGTGAGCAGCAACAGACCAGGAAGCCCGATGATCAAGCCGGGCACGAGCAGCACCAGCCCAATCTTGGACCAGACCGATCCCAGGAGATCACGCTGGATCATCCGCTTGAAGAAAGAGGCCACCGCTTCCGCGGTTTTGATGTGGATGTTGCCGGTGAACCCATCCGTCACCACCACATCGGCATCCCCCTTGACCGCCTCTTTGGGCTCGACGTTCCCCACGAAGTTGAGGTCAGCGGTCTTGAAGAGCGCAGAGGCCTCCCGCAGCACCATCGTGCCCTTCTCCTCCTCCTCGCCGTTGGCCAGTAGACCGACACGGGGGTTCACGATGCCCAGCACCTGCTCCGCATACACCTTGCCCATCATCGCCGACTGCAGCAGAATCTGCGGCGTTGGATCTGCAGTAGCGCCCATATCAAGGAAGACCGTCGGGTTGAGGGTCAACGGGTAGACCGAGCACAGCGCGGGGCGGCGCACGCCACGTATCCTGCGCAGATCGAAGATCGCCGACGCGAGGCAGGCAATCGTGTTGCCGGCTGAGACAAACCCATCGGCCTCACCGTTCTTGACCAGGCGCATACCCACCCGGATGGATGAGTTCACCTTGCGCCGCACGGCATCCGAATGATCCGTCATCGTCAGGACCTCGGGTGCGTGCACCACGCTGATCTTCAAGCCCTGAGTGTCGTGCTTGGCCAACTCCGCCCGCGTCTGCTTCTCAGGACCGACCAGGATGATCTCATCACCCCAAGCCCGTGCCGCCATCACCGCGCCCTCAACATCGGGGCCAGGGCAAGTATCAGAACCAAAAGCATCCACTACGATACGCATAGGTCCCTCCAGTGGGAAGAATGAGCGAATCAGCGAAACGGCGAGCAAGCGATAAGGCGAATAAGCGACAAAACAACACACGGAATGGTAGCGTGCCCCGCCATCTTGGGCCGAGCATCTTGCCTACTTCGGGCCACGGGCATCTTGCCTGCCCTGGACCGCGGGCATCTTGCCCGCATCTTTGCGCTCGTGGCACCTACACCGACCAAAGCAGCTGCGCACTTCGGGATCACATCCTGGCGTCAAGCGTCTGCATCGAGTCGTAGACCACACATCCTGCCACAGACCGGGCAAGATGTAGGCATTCCGATGCCCGCGGTCGGCAGAAGGCATAGGCGGTGGATCGTCATTCCCGAAGTCGACCTTAGGCCCCCCAGAACCAATCAGGCTCTTTGTCCGTCGTCTCTTCCGGCCGCGTGAAGAAAACTGCCTCATCCTCGGACAGACTCGACAGGTCCGCACCGGGCAACGATTTGCCATCCAACCACCGCGCCGCAGCCAGCGGCAGGCTTGCAGCCGGCCCCTGTGTAACCGTGGGATCCGGAAGAGAATCCAGGAATCGTCGTCCATACTGCTTTGTCAGGATGCGGCGGTCCAGCACCACAGCAATGCCCTGATCCGCCGCCGTCCGGATCAGCCGGCCAAATCCCTGCAGGAACCGCAGCACGGCTTCCGGCACCATAAACTGGCCAAAAGGATCCTCATACGCCTCCGACCTGGCTGAGACAATCGGGTCATCCGGCACGTCAAACGGCAGTTTGGCAATCACCAAACAGGAAAGGGCCTCGCCCGTCACATCCACACCCTCCCAGAAGGACCGGGTGCCCATCAGCACCACGCGTTCGCCGCTACGGAAGCTCTCCAGCAATTGCGCGCGCGACGTACCGGTGCCCTGAGACAGCACCGTGATCCCGGCACGCCCCAGCGGATCGGTGATCCCCGTCGTCGTGGCCTTGAGTTGGCTGTACGACGTGAACAGGGCAAGCGCACGCCCCTCCGTCGCCTCAAACAGCTCGATCAGCGTCTCATTGACCCTCTTCTGGTAGCCGGTGGACCGCGGCTCCGGAATATCAGAGACCGCATAGAGCAGCGCCACCGAGGGATAGTCAAAGGGTGAGCCCACGGCCAACTCAGCTGCTTCGGGCCCGATCCCCATCCGTTCGCGGAAGTAATCGAAGCTCCCCTCAATCCGCAGCGTAGCCGAGGTGAAGATCACCGAGCGGTTCTTGGCAACGAGATTCTCCTGAATCAGCGGACTGACATCCAGCGGGACCGCGTTGATCGTGAACAGCCCCCGCCGGCGGGTCTCCATCCAGTAGACGCTATTCTCGCCCGGCTCCACAATGAACCGCCTGAGCTGGCTACTTGCGGTGTCCAGGACACGTTGGATACCCAACAGGCGAGACCGTACGCTGTTGACCTCGGGCAGCTCAAAGCCGGCCTCATCAACACCCTGGTCGTCTCCCAGCCCCGCCACCAGCTGTGCGAGCCCCTCAGTCAGCGCCCCGAAGTGCGGCTCCGCTTGGGACCACAGCGTGATCAGGCCATCCCATCCGCCCAATTGGCGCAGATCGTCGGTGACCCGCAGCCGTAGGCCGTAGCCCCCGCTCTTGCCGGCACGGTCGCGGAGGATGGCCTCCAGGTCCGTGAACAGCATCTCCACATAGCGCTGCGTGCGGTCAGCTGCCGGTCTCAAGTGCAGCACCAGCTCCTGCGCCCGTACCGCAGCCTGCGTCGGCAGCCGCTGGACCATTGCCAGCATCTCGTCAAGCAATCCTCGGATGCCCCGGCTAGGGCGCAGCAGATCGTCAAATGCCCGGGACAGGTCCTGCCAACTCACGGTGTAGCGCATCGACTCCGTCGTCGCGCGCTCCAGATGGTGCGCCTCGTCGACGATCAACACCTTGTAGTCCGGCAGCACGCGGTTCTTCGCCGCCACATCGGCCAAGAGGAGCGCGTGGTTCACGATCACCAGGTGTGCGCTCTCCGCCTTGGCACGGGCACCGTAGAAGAAACACGCATCGGACCGGAAAAACGGGCAGCGCTCGGGATCGCAAGCCTCGTTGGCCGCCGAGAGCGTGTGCCACACGCGACGCTCGCCGGGCGTCGGCAAGAACAGATCATCGCCGTCGCCATCCAGCGTATTGGGCAGCCACAGCAGCGCCTTGGCGAAGACGCGCACCTCATCCTCACTCATCGCGCCTCGCCGGCGCATCGTCTCGAACTGGCGCCGGCACAGGTAATGCGACCGCCCCTTCAGGATCTGCGATCTGAAATCGTAGAGCGCCTCGGCCAACTGCGGAATGTCCTTGTTGGCCAGCTGCTCTTGCAGGTTGATCGTGTTGGTGGAGATCACGACCCGCTGCAGGTTGAGAACCGACCACTCCACTGCCGGCAGAAGATAGGCCAGCGATTTGCCCGTGCCGGTGCCGGCCTCGACAAGCAGATCGCCACCCAGATTGAACGCCGAACCGACCGCCTGCATCATCTCGACCTGCTGATCGCGGTACTCATAGTCAGGATGGCTGTCGGCAATCTCACCACCGGGCTGAAGCATCGCCGTCAGCGCCTCAAGATCGATGAACTGCGGCTCCTCGCGGGGCTCCAGTGGGGGCACGTAGGGTTCCCCCGAGAAAAGCGTTCGAACCGACTCCGTGCCGAGCCGCCCGGTCAACTGCGCCCCTATCCCGCCCTGGAACCCGTGGCGCTGGCGCTGGTAGAGGGCATCCTCGAAGAAGTGTGTGCCGCCCCACCGCGCCCGGCGGCCCATCCGCACAATCTCCTGCAGATGACCCTCCGACAGTTGCACGGCGCGCTCCATCAGGATCATGAACAGCGCCTGTGTCATCTCAGCATCGTCCAACGCGCGGTGCGTCTGGTCGGGCAAATCAATGCCCAGTTCCTTGACGAGGTTTGCCAAGCTATAGCGGCGCGCGTGCGGGACCAGAATCCCGGCCATCTCGAACGTGTCAATAGCCGAGTTGCCCTGGAGAACGTGATGGCGCCGCAGGAACGCCAGGTCGAAGCCCACATTGTGCCCGATCACAGGGTCCCTTCCGGCGAACTCGGCCAAACGCCGTGTCGCCTCATGGGCACCCATCGCCGTCGCGACATCGTCATCGCGGATGCCGGTAAGCTCGGTGATGAAGGGAGGTATCTTGCGCCCGGGGTTCACAAACGTCGAGAAGCGCTCCAGCGCCCGCTCCTGGTTGAACCGCACGGCCCCAATCTCGATGATCGCGTCACGCGAAGAGTCAAGGCCGGTGGTCTCCAGGTCAACGGACACATACGTCTTGGGCATAACCTTCCTTTCCAGGCGCCTCACGCCGCCCGGCGTTCAGAAGCGCATTGTTTCAACCAAGGCGCCGCCATTATACAGTAATTGCAGGAAATCGAAACCAGCCTAGTACTTTGGGCCTACGAGCCCGGGATGACGCCACGTAGCGGCGAGTTCCCCTGCGGGGAGTTCGCCGCTACGCACACGCCAGGGAGTCTGTGCAATCTGCGCAATCTGTGGATTGTGCCCTCTCACACAGCCGCTCGACGATTCCGTTGATCGCCGACCACTCTCCCAGTCGCCGACCACTCTGACGGTCGCCGGCTATTCTGATAGTTTCTCGATCTGCTCCCGGACCTGCTCGGCCTCGACCTTCATATCGGCCAGTTTGTCCCGCTCTCGTTGCACGACCTCGGCGGGCGCCCTCTGCGCAAAGGGGCCGGCCAGCTGCTTCTCGCTGCCGGCGATACGCCGCGTCAGGTTGGCGAGTTCCTTCCCCAACCGAGTACGCTCCGCTGCCAGATCCACCATCCCGGCCAGCGGCAGGTAAGTCACCACATCGCCCACGACCACCGAGGCCGACTGTGCAAGTGGCTCGCAGCTGTCCACAATCGTCACCTTGGCGGCGTCCAGCCTGGCCAGCGACACCAGCACATCGCGGTTCTCGGCCAGCGCCGCTGCCATACCGGCCGCTGCAACCGTGGCCGCCACGCGCCTCCCCGGCGCCACGTTGTACTGGGACCGCACGTTGCGGATGCCGCGCACCATGTCCATCACCACGCCCATCTGGGCTTCTGTCTCGTCGTCCAGCCAGGCGTTGTTCGCCATCGGCCACGGCGCCACGATCAACGCGTCACCTTGCTTGATCGCCTGCGGCAGCGCCTGCCAGATCGCCTCGGTCACAAACGGCATGAAGGGGTGCAGCAATCGCATCGCCTGCTCCAGTACGGTCACCAGCACGGCAAGCGTGGTTGCCTTCCCTTCTGCTGCGCCTGCAGCCGCGGCCGAGGCCTCGGCTGAGGCCGCGTACAGACGCACCTTGGTCGCCTCGATGTACCAATCACAGAACTCATCCCACAGGAAATCGCGGATCTGGCGCCCTGCCTCGCCGTATTGGTAGCTCTCGATCAGCCGGAAGACCTCGCCCGTGAGCCGGTTGATGCGGCTCAGGATCCAACGGTCCGGAAGCGCCAGACGGTTCCGCGCGACCAGGTCACCCTCGATCTCGTTCAGCGTCAGGGGCGCCTCGTCCCCCAGGTTCATCAGGATGAAGCGCGTCGCCTGCCAGATCTTGTTGGCGAAGTTGCGCGCACTGCTCAGTCGTCGCGAGTCCAGATTCATATCGTTGCCCGGCGTCGACGATGTCGTCAGCATATAGCGCAGCGCATCGGTGCCATACTCATCGATGAGGTACAGCGGATCGTACTTCCACGCATCGGGCATGGACTTGCTGATCTTTGTGCTCTGGTCATTGCGGATCAAGCCGTGCAGATAGACCGTGCTGTAGGGCGCCCGTCCCATCAGCTCCAACGAAAGCATCGTCTCACGGGCCACCCAGAAGAAGAGGATGTCGTAGCCGGTCTCGCGCATGTCCGTCGGGAAGAAGCGCTGCAGGTCCGCCGACTCTTCATTCGGCCAACCCAGCGTCGAGAAGGGCCAGAGCCCCGACGAGAACCACGTATCGAGCACGTCCTCGTCCTGTCGGATCGCCGCGCTGCCGCACTTGGCACACGTGGCAGGATCTTCGATCGCACTCCAGGTATAGCCACAGTCGTCGCAGGTCCACACCGGAATGCGATGCCCCCACCAGAGCTGGCGGCTGATACACCAATCGCGGATATTCTCCATCCAGTTGAAGTAGACCTTCTCGAAACGCTCGGGCACGATCCGCATCTCGCCGCTCTCCACGGCGCGGATCGCCTTCTCGGCCAAGGTCTTGGTGCGGACGAACCACTGCGTGCTGATGATCGGCTCCACGACCGTATCACACCGCTGGCAGTGGCCCACGGTGTGGTGATAGTCCTCGATCCTGGCCAACAGCCCCTCTTTCTCGAAGTCGGCCACGATCGCCTCGCGGCACGTGGTGCGCTCCAGGCCCTCGTATGGCCCGGCCTCCGCGTTCATCGTGCCCGTCCCGGTCAGGACGCTGATCTGCTCCAGATTGTGGCGCATACCGATCTCGTAGTCGGCAGGGTCGTGCGCCGGCGTCACCTTGACCGCACCCGTGCCGAACTCGGGCTTCACCGCGTCATCGGCAAGCACAGGGATCGGGCGGTTCATCACCGGTAGCATCGCGTGCTGGCCTGCCAACCCACTCCAGCGCTCATCGTCCGGATGGATCGCCACTGCCGTATCGCCCAGGATCGTCTCCGGGCGCGTGGTCGCCATCTCGATGAAGGCGGTGGCCCCCTCCGCCCAGGTGCCGCTGCCCCAGGCGTGCTTCGGCCCGTGCCAGTCCTCGTTGAGGATCGGGTAACGGACGACCCAGAGGTGGCTGTCGTGCTCGTGGGGCAGCACCTCCAGATCCGAGATCGCAGACTCGCAACGCGGGCACCAGTTCACCATATAGGGGCCCCGGTAGATCAAGTCTCGCTCGTAGAGCGTATGGAAGGCGACGCGCACCGCGTGGCTCAGCTGATCGTCCAGCGTGAACCGCTCGCGATTCCAATCACACGAGACCCCCAACTTGCGGGTCTGTGTCGTGATCCGGGCGTGTGTCACATCCTTCCACGACCAGGCGCGCGCCACAAAAGCCTCGCGGCCCAGATCGTGGCGTGTCAGGCCCTCCTTGGCGATCTCACGCTCCACCACGTTCTGCGTCGCGATCCCCGCGTGGTCCATACCCGGCAGGTAGAGCGTCTCATAGCCCCGCATCCGGTAGTAGCGCGCCATCAGATCCTCGACCGCCACCGTGATCGCGTGGCCCAGGTGGAGGATGCCCGTCACGTTCGGGGGCGGCATCGTGATACAGAAGCGCTCCCCATCCCTGGACGCGACGCCGATCTCAATGAGCTTCTCGGGCGTGAAATAGCCCTCCGATTCCCACCACGCGTAGATCTGCTGCTCGTGTTCCTCGGGATTGTAGGTCTTCGATAGATCCGCCATCTTCGACTCCTTCCGTATAGGTCACAGATAAGACAAGTTGGACTAGTAAGCGTTGCACTGTCCGCACCCCCGGAAGACGTGCCGCCGGCACGTCTCTACAACAACGCCGCGAACCTATGGGTTCGGTGGCACATCGCCACAACCAACTCGACGTAGAGACGACCCGGTGGGTCGTCTTCCGGGCCTGGGACGCAAAAAGAGCCCACTCCATCCCAGGGACGGATTGGGCTCCGCGGTACCACCCTGATTCACCG
>CBFCZM010000020.1:0-15382 GCA_965602565.1 uncultured Anaerolineae bacterium | reverse complement strand
GCTGTTTTCGGCAAGGATATCGACGACTTTGCCCTTACCCTCGTCCCCCCACTGTGCGCCAACAACTGCTGTAACTGGCATTGAGAGCCTCCTTCTGCCGCGAGACCAGCGTCACCAAGGTTGCGACGCCAACATGATCAGCTCGGACGCACCACAGAACACGCTTGAGATACGGTTCACCCCAAACGTCATGGTGCGTGCGCCCAGGTGCGTGCACCCTCATTATAGCCGATGACTCGCTTACTGCGAACACCCCGCACCGTGCATCATCCCTCTGCGTAGTGGCGAACTGTTAGTTCGCCACCCGGGTGGAGACAACCGCGCCATAGCATCCCCGCGAAGTGGGCCGAAGTAGACACCACTTGACAAGACGCTAGTGCAGCCTGCCCTCCTTGGGGGCTTCAGCCTACGCAGAATGCCCAGTACATTGACCTGTCCGCCTGCAACGCTAGAATCTCTTTGACGGGGCGACAGGAATCAGGAGACGCTAGTGCGACAGACCAAGCTATGGACACACTTGCTGCTTACAGCACTGCTCGGGGCATGCGCATCGCAGCCGCCGGCACCCACGGCCTCGCCGACAGTGTCGCCTTCCGCCGCGACGTCGACGCTGCGGCTCACAGATGAGCTGGCGCCCACAGACGAATCGGGGCCCACACAGACGGCAACTCCTGTGCCGTCGCCAACCGCGGAGCCGCCAACGGTCACACCGCAAGCGGCAGCACCATCCCCCACCCCGCCGGCGGCAGCTTCACCTACAGCGATCCAGCCGACGCCCACCGCGGCACCGGTCCCCTCAATGCCGGTTGCCGTGCCGATCGGGCAGGTGCAGGTCTATCCCACTACACTGACGCTGGCGACCTACGGCTATGAGGCAGCGTTCCAGGAGACCGAACCGGATGATGCCATCTACCCCTACCCGCGTCTGGTTCCTGAGCAGGTCACGCCGGCGGAGCCAAAGGACTACACAGCGATCGTGCTGGAGAACGACTACGTGGCGCTCACCCTTCTGCCCGAGCTGGGGGGCCGCGTCTACCGCTGGGTGGACAAAGCCACCGGGCGACACCTGCTCTACGAGAACCCGGTGATCAAGCCGACGGGATGGGGTCACCGCGGCTGGTGGCTGGCTGCCGGCGGGATCGAGTTTGCCTTCCCGGTGGAAGAGCACGGCCTCAACGAGTGGCGCCCGTGGACCTACAGCATCAGCGCGACCGGAAGCATTGGCTCGGTCACGGTCAGCGACGTCGAAGACCGCACCGGGATGACCGTCGGCGCCACCATCTCGCTCGATGCCGCCCACGACTACGTGGTCATCGAGCCCTGGGTCAAGAACGACACCGAGTCGGCGCAGACGCTTCAGTACTGGATCAATGCTATGGTCACGCTGGGCGACAACCGCGTCTCGGACCGAACACGCCTTATCTTCCCCACGGACCGGGTGATCGTGCATTCGACCGGCGATGAATCCTTACCCGGAGCGTGGCAGCCCATGACATGGCCCATCTACGAAGGTCGGGATCTGAGCCTATATGAGACCTGGCAGAACTACCTGGGTTTCTTTGCGCCCCAGGTCACCGAGGGGTTCGTTGCCCTCTACGACGAGGCATCTGACCAGGGCCTGGTCCGCACCTTTACGCCAGGATGGCCGGTGGGGACGAAGTTCTTCGGTCCGGGGACGCTGCCCTCGTGGCTCTGGACGGACGATGACAGCACCTACATCGAACTATGGAGCGGCATCACCCCCACGTTCGCCGACACGACGACGCTGGCACCCGGCGACACCGTTGGCTGGAGCGAACGCTGGTACCCGGTCCACGGCATGGGCAGCGTCACCTCCGCCACCGCCGAGGGGGCGGTCGCCCTGCTGCCCACAGAGACCGGTGTAGAGATCGGATGCACCGTCACAGCCATTACGGCAGGCACGCTCACGCTGTGGGTCCAGGACGAAGCTATCGAGGCCTGGGACATCGAGTTGAGCCCGATCGAAGCCTTTCACACCACCTGGACCCGTCCTGAGGGCTCAAAGGGGACATTGGGGCTAACGCTGCAGGATGAGAATGGACAGATGGTTGTCAGAACGGGCGATGTACCATGAATCGAGTTCCTTGATGTAACTAGGGCGGGGCCGGTCACGCTAATCGTGACCGGCCCCGTTCGATTCGGTACGGTGTTTGCGCAGGGCTCGGTCAATCACGGCCCAGGAAACGGCGCAGCCACGAGACGTGGCGCTTGTCCGGCTCAGGACAGATATCGGGGGCTGGCCCCGCTTCTCTGTCTCGCTTCTCGTGAGCGCGTGCCGGGGTGTCGCAGTGGGCCAGCGCACGCTCAGCAGCGGTGGCCACGTGACGAACACTGTCCTGCTGCAGCTGCAGCAGCACCGCCCGCACCTCCGGCGTGTCGCCGTCCAGCGTGCTTAGCGCACGGGCCAGGGCAGCACGAAGATAGGCATTGCTGTCATCGACAAAGGGTAGTAGCTGCCCGATCAAAGATGCGTCGCCAACCTGCCCTAGAGCCTCGACAGCCGAGGGGCGTACAAGTGGGCTGTCATCATCTCTCGCCATCGCCAACAGCTTCGGAGCGGCCTCTCTGTCCTTGAGCGCCCCGAGTGTCAGCGCAGCCGTGCGGCGCAGTCGTGGGTCTGGCTCATCAAGGAAGGGACGGATGGCCGGGCCTGCCTGCTCACATCCCAGATCCCCCAGGCTCTTGAGGGCCGTCAGCTGAAGGTTGCGACTTTTCTGATCCTTTAGCGCTTCCACCAGGGCCGCCGCCGCCTGAGGGTCGCCGATGCGACCGAGAGCCTTTGCGGTGAGCGAACGGACCCCCACATAGCCTCGCAGCACACGGACCAGGGCAGGGACAGCCTCCACCGCTTCCATCTCCCCCAGCGCCACGACGAGTGTCTTCACAACGGGGAGATCGCGTTGGTCTGGCTCAATCAGGTACTGGTCAAGCATAGCCGTCATCTGGGGCACCGCTTCGGACGTACCCAATCGCCGCAGCGCGATAATCGTCGTCCTGCGGATGCGCGGGTCCGGCGTCTCGAGGAAGGGAACCAGCTGAACTCCAAGATCTGCGATACCGAGCTTGCCAATGGCGTTGATGGAGGCTCGCCGAACGTAGAAGTTCGAATCTTCAAGGGTCCGGAGCAGTGCGCCCTGGGCCTGTTTGGCCTGCATTTGACCCAGCGCGATTGCCGAGGCACGACGCACAAAGGAGCAACAGTCTCTCAGGGCGTCCATCAAGGGGAAGATCGCATCGGCGTCCCCGATCCACCCCAGGGCTTCGGCGGTGGAGCTGCGGACGTACGTATTCACGTCCTCCTGCAGGCATTCCACCAACGCAGGCACAGCCTCCTGTGCCCCCAACTTCCCGAGATCCTCAGCTGCCTGTGATCGAATTCTAGGGTTCGGACTCTCAAGATTCTCTATGTGACGCTGCACAGCATTGCTTCTACTCGATAGAGAAGAGCTAGAGCTCACTTTTCTTCACCTTTGCCATTGTGTGATGGCCCGGCGCCTGGCCGGGCCCGTCTAGTATATCACAAGGAAATCACAAAACACTGGCCTGGAACCTGTCCCCGATGTCGAGCGTCGGCCAACACTTGACAGCGTCGGTTCGCGTGAGTATAATGGGGATAGAACAACAGTTCTATAGCCAGGGCACGTAGGGAGCAAGAGTCAAGAGTCATGAAATCGACGATAGGGTGGCCAGATGGGAGACTCACGATTCACACTGCTCTACTGAGGCCAGATTGCAGACACACAGACCGTCCGCTTGACCAGACCTGAATCGTGAATGGTGACATCCCGAACCACGACTCTTGACTCAAGACTTTGGACTTTTGACTCTCTGCTCACGATTCAACCGATCTCTTGGGGCAGATTGCAGGCATACACGCAACCTTCTTGAGCAGACCTGGATAGTGAATCGTAATTAGTGACGTCCGGAAGCGTGACTCATGACTCAAGACTTTTGACTTTCAACCGAGGAACCGAGAATGCGCAAACACACCAATCCCTGGACCCAAGACGTTCCCCCGTACACCGTCGCGCAACCTGTTGTGCCATTGGGCAAGCGGCTGTGGCGGTTCGTGACGTTGATTGGCGCGATCTTCGCCGTGACAGCGGCAGTGATCATCACCCAGCAGCTCAGCCGTGACTCGCTGGCGCTGTTGGTCGGGCTGACCTGTGGGGTAATGGCCATGCTGCCCACGCTCGGGATGGGCTTCCTGGTCTGGCGTCGTGAGGATGCCCGCCGCCAGCAACAGCACATGCAGCCCAACGCCGCACCGCCGGTCATCGTCGTCAGTCCGCAGGCTTTGCCGGCAACGATGAATGGGCAGTCGGCGCTCACGCCGTCAGGACAGCCGTGGTCGTGGGCACCGTCACAGAGTCAGCGTAGCTTCACCATCGTCGGAGGAGAGGAATGAGTCGGGCAGTGTAGAAGCTGCGTGAACATGAACCCATCCGGTCGACGTCGCGGCGCCACAACTACTTCCCTCGGCGCTTTCTGTGGCGGGGCAACAGCTAGGACGTTACGGCGGTGCAAGAAGTGTGGACCAGGATGCACCGCAGGGGAACACGTCAGAGTGCGCGTCACTACTTCCGGGTGAAGTGCAGAGAGGGGACATCTGGTTTCTTCCGGGACAAGACCCTCAGCGACTGGTAGCTGGCAGCCCAGGTCAGCTAAAGCCGCGTAAGCTGCGCCACCAACAGATCAAGCGCCATGTCAGCCGGGATCTCGCCGCGCTTGATGGCAAGGTCCATCTCTGCGAGGTGCCGGTAAGCCTCGAGAAGCTGTGCTGGCGTGAAATGATCGGCCTGCGCATGGACCTTCTGGGCCACGTAGGGATGCAGCTTGAGCCGGGACGCGATCTGTTGCTGCGTATGGTGTCGATCGATCAACCAGCGGATCTGGATGAGTATCCGGAACTGCCGCACTACCATGCCGAAGATACGGAGGGGATGCTCCCCCACGTCCAACAGACGATGGAGATAGCTCGCCGCCCGGCGCCCATCTCGCTGTCCCACAGCATCCACCATCTGGAGGATCACGTCCGCAGATTGCACGTAGGGGACCATCACACGCACATCCTCGACAGAGATCTCCTTCCGGTCTCCTACATAGAGAAGCAGTTTCTGGATCTCCTGGTCGAGCAGCCGTAGATTGCCGCCGATATTCTGCGCCAGCAATCCAGCCGCCCGGGCCTCGATGCGCCCACCGTACGATCGCGTGCGCCGCTGAACCCAAGAAGGAAGGGCGCGGGCTTCGGGAAGCTCGAAGTGCCGCACCTGTACACCGGCATCCTTGGCCTTGGTAAGGATCGCGTGCCGCTTGGGCAGCGTCTTGCTCTCATCAAAGATCAAGTGCGTGGTGGGAGCCACATCGGAGAGCACGGCAACAAACTCCTGCGCGGTCTTGCCTTTGACCTCCCTCAGCAGATCCCGGGCAATCACAATCCGGGCCTCCCCCAAGAAAGGCATCACACTGCAGGCACCGCGCCAATCTCCCGGAGACACGGCCCCCTGCAGGATCGCCGTGTTCATATCACGAAAATCAGGCGTCAGGCCGGACTGCTCGATGATCTCGACCAAGGTCTCCCGACGCTGAAGCTCGTTTTCCCCGTGCAAGAGGTAGAGCATGCCCATACCTGCCTTTACTATCGCCGTCCGCTATTATCACACCTGGGCGGGCAGTCGGTCACCGGGACAGGACCCACGGCCCGTAGAGATACAAGGTCCGCGCGTGCAAGCCACAGCCCTGCAATACGTCGCACTGCGACAAACGTGCCTGCGTCTGTCCACCGAGCCAAGCTAGCCGGACGCCCTTGTCCTGCGACCCTAGGCACGCAACCCGCCGCGCGACAGACGTGTGTGCACGCGAATGCGACTAAGGCCGCCCCAACAATCGGTGAAAAACGACACGATCTCTAGACCCTCCACATCGGGACTCGTCGTCACGTTTGCCTGCACCCAGCGGGCAACCGGCATCGCCACGACCAGCGCCATCGCGTTGAGCAAGACGGTTTGGGGCAGGCGTTCCAGTAGACTCCGCCAGGCTCCGCCGGTGTCCCGTGTCGCCGTACGCGCCCCACCGGGTGTATGGCGCAGTCCCAGCATGGTCGCCAACGTCGTCAGCATGGCGGTGATCGCCAGGTTCGTTCCGCAGTTCTCGTGGATGGCCAATGCCGCGGCCCCGGACTGCAACGCGCGCAGGGCTTGACGCGCCGCCGGGATGATGTCTTCGGCGCTCATACTGGAGTAGAGCGTGAACCCTTGCGGGCCCGAGATGCCCACGAGAGGCACCCCGGGATGCCGGCGGCTAAGTAGATTGATGGTCGCGTGCTCCAAAGCATGGTTCCGCCGGACTCGGTTCAGCAGTTGCTCGATCAACATCGCCTAACTCGCTCCATTCCCCAGGTGATCACTCGCATCCGGATACGCAATGAGCACAAGCCGATTTGCCAGACTACCATAGGGATGACAGGTAACCAGCGTCAGCCTCTCGTCCGGCGTATCCTGGACATAGCGCGCATTCTCCAACCGCACGTCCAACGGCTGTCCGGCCTCCCGTAGGATGTATTTCTCCGCCACACGGTAGACATAGACTTCACCGTCCCCGCCCTCGACGAGGATCTGCGCCCCATTCTCTACTTTGTACAAGTAGCGGAACACTTCACCCTTGAACGCGTTGTGGCCATTCAGCACCACGTTGCCCATCACGCCCAACAGGGCCGACGTATCGTGCCAGCCCGCGGCCCGGTAGTCAGGGACATCCCAGATGGCCTGCTCCTGTCCGTCCACATTCTCAACCTCCAGACCGATTGAGACAACCGGCGCATCCAGATCGATACTCGGGATCACGATGCTCGTCGGTTTCGTCCCGGTCCGGACTGCCGTGGGCGTCGCCGTAGGTTCCGGTTCAGAAACAGCCGTGGGCGCTATGCCCGGCTCAGGCGTCCCAGCGGGGGACGGCGTCGAAGGTGATATCGGGTCGGCGGGCTCAGCCATCAGCTCAGCCTCAGCCAGCATCGCAGCAACAGGACTATACACCTGCGTTGGCGGAATCACCAGCGGCGGCGCAGTAGGAATGCGGGGGGTATAGAGGAGCGTCTGCACTAAAGGCACGATCCTGGGACAGGCCAGGACCATACCCAACAGCATCAAGCCCGCGGCCCCCCAGAATACGGCAGAGGCCAATTTCCCCCTACGGGTGCTCATATGCTTACCATCTCAGGCTGGGGCCAAGCGGGCTAAGTATTGCGGCACGCCCATAGTCGACGGACAGACCTTCGCCGGGCACCGGCACGGCTCTATCCTACAGCTCCTGTCCGTGCACCTCAGGCTTGAGGATGCCGATGAAGGGCACGTTCCGGTATTGCTCAGCATAGTCCAATCCATAGCCAATCACAAACTCGTTGGGGATCTCGAACCCCGAGTAATCCACAGGGACCTCGATCTCACGCCGGCTGGGCTTGTTGAGCAACGTCGCCACACGCACGCTTGCAGGGTTGCGTGACGCGAAGTTCCGCAGGATATAATCCAGGGTGTGTCCCGTGTCGACGATGTCCTCCACAATCACGACGTGACGCCCCTCGATGTTGGATGCCAGATCCAGCAGAATGCGCACCGCCCCACTGCTGGTCGTCCCCTTCCCGTAACTGGAGATCTCCATGAAATCCAACTCGTGACGGAAAGCCAGGTGCCGTGTCAGATCCGCAAGGAGCATAAAGGCCCCCTTGAGAATGCAGACCAGGATCGGGAGGTCTTCATCGCTGTAGACCGCGTTCATCTCGCTGGCTACGGCAGCAATGCGGGCCTGGAGCTCCTCTTCCGAGATCAGTACGCGCTCAACATCATCTAGTATCGACATCTCGCACCTCACTTCTCGTAGACCCGAGGCTTCAGAGCACCGATAAAGGGCAGCGTCCGGAAACGATCCGAGAAATCCAGCCCATATCCCACCACCCACACATCGGGAATCGAGAACCCAACGTAGTGGATGGGCACTTCCACCTCACGACGATCGGGCTTTGTCAGCAGCACTGCGGTACGCAGCGAGGCCGGTCCGCGAGCGCCGAACAGACGGTAGAGATAGCTTAGCGTATAGCCCGTATCGAGGATATCCTCTACGATCAAGACGTGGCGACCCGCCACATCCGTACGTGTGTCCATGATCATCCGCACCGACCCCGTGGCCTCTGTGCTATCCTCATAGCTGGACAGCGCGATGAAGTCCACGCGATGGGGCACGGTCAGACGGCGCGAGAGATCAGCCATGAAGATAAAGGATCCCTTGAGGACACCGACCAGCAGGAAATCCTCGTTGCGGACCCCCTCATAGTCGGCACTGATCTTGTCGGCCACCTCCTGGACACCACGCTGAATCGTGGCCTCGTCCAGCAGTACATAATCCACCGAATCAGGAATCGGTACGCTCACCACTTGGCTCCTGACTGACCGAGTTCGCATCCCCTGGCATCGCTTCTTCGGAGAAGCTACGCGGTACGTCGTGATGCTCGCGGCAGCGAGCCTCGTAGACCTCGCTCGCGCCCACCAGGACAATGGGGTCCTCGTAGCGAGCTGGTTTCCCCTCGATCAACCGCTGTGTGCGGCTTGCGGCGTGACCGCAGATCACGCAGATGGCCTGCAGCTTGTCGACTTCCTCGGCGATAGCCAGCAACTGAGGAATCGGCCCAAAGGGTTCGCCGCGGAAGTCCATATCCAGGCCGGCGCATATCACCCGGTAGCCTTTCTCAGCCAGCTCGTCGCACAATGCCACGACCCCGTCATCAAAGAACTGGATCTCGTCGATAGCGATGACGTCTGCATCGGCATCGACGAGCTGTCGGATCCCATCGCTGGTTTGCACGGGGATGGCTGTCAATTGGAGGCCATTGTGAGAGGCGATCGCCTTCGATGCATACCGCGTGTCCACAGCAGGCTTGAAGACCTGGATGCGCTGCTTCGCGATCATGGCGCGGCGCAGACGTCGTATCAGCTCCTCGGTCTTGCCGCTGAACATGCTACCGCAGACGACCTCGATTGAGCCGGAATCCGTGTTGGATGGCATAGTGCGCTCCCGAAGCCTAGAACAAAACAAGGCAGGGGATTGGCCCCTGCCTCGGTTTCCAGTGTTTACGCGGCCTCGGCCGCCGGAGCTTCCGCATCGGCTTCCTCAGCGAGTGGTTCATCACCCGGAAGGACATAGCCGCTAGTACGGAGGCTGCGTTTTGTGTCGGCCAATGCCTTGAGACCGACCCCTTTGATGGCCGTAAGCCCGTCGTCGCCCTTCTCTTCCAGAAGGCTGATCAGATCACCCGCGGTGGTCAGGTCAGCGCCCGCCAAGAGGCCCGTCAAGCGGGTAGATAGACCCAGCGACTCGATCTCGGCATCAGGCGAAGTCTTGGCATCCTTACGAAGCTCCGCCTCGCGAATCGCCTCTTCACGCGCACGCAGGCGGCGCATGAAGCGATCAACCTGACCCTCGGTGTCGACAATACGCTGTTCACCGGTGTAGAAGGGGTGGCACTTCGAGCAAACGTCCGTGCGGATCTCGGGAACCGTTGCACCAACGGACCACGCATTCCCACACGCACAGGCTACCTGTGCTGCAGGATACCACTCTGGATGCAGGTCTGGCTTCATGCTGCCACCTCAACTTTGGCCACCACGTTCACGCGCTTGCGCCCATGAACCACGTCATACTTCACTACGCCATCGACCAGCGAGTAAAGCGTGTAATCTCTACCCAAACCCACGTTGACGCCAGCCTTGAGGCGTTCACCTACCTGGCGAACGAGGATGTTGCCGGCGCGAACGCGCTCGCCGCCGTACTTCTTCACTCCCCTGCGCTTAGCGTTACTGTCACGACCGTTGGTACCTGTGGGATTCTTGCGTGCCATCGCTATGCTCCTTTTACAATCTCATCAATGCGCAGGCGCATGTAGGTCTGGCGATGGCCCATGCGGCGTCGGTATCGTTCCTTTGGCTTGTACTTGAAGATGTGGATCTTGGGTCCACGGAACTCATCTACCACGGTTGCGCGAACTACGGCGCCATCGACGGTCGGCTGCCCCACCGAAGTGCCTTCCTCGTCAGCCAGCAAATAGACCTCGCTCAGCTCCACCTGCTCACCTACACCGTAAGGAAGACGCTCGACGACGAGTTCGTCTCCGACGGATGCCTTATACTGATGTGCCCCGGCCCTGATAACTGCGTACACGTCAATCCTCCCCATTACACAATAGGCGCCGATCCCGAGTAGGGTCGGCAGCCTGTTTATTATAGCTTGCCCAGTAGATTTGTCAACCAAAACTTGGGTGACATCTATCAGGCACGGTCATTGTTGGCCGTACGTCTGACAGCATCATCTCTGAAAGCTTCGCCGAGCCTATCTTCGATGCCCTGCCAATGTGTGCCCTTCCAATAAATCTTACCACATTCCGGGCATTGGTGGAAGGGTCGATCGCTGCTCGATCCCACAGTTTCAGCGACATACGCGGGAACGCCTGACCGGGCCGCCTCAACCGTGATCGCCACCAGCACGGCGTTGCACGCCATGCACCGCCGCGGCGTTCCCGCAGGCAAACACCCCACAGCCTCCACAACCTGCGCCAGTTGGTCTGTGAGGCGAACAGACTGCACGAGCACAGTACGCAGACCACGGCGCGCCGAGAGTTGGCGGTCTCGCGTGAGCAAGATGCGCCCCTCGGCACGCGCCACGTGAGCGATGGCCGCATCGTCATCCTGCGAATACCGCACGTCATACCCCAGGAGACGCAGCCACCGCGCGAGCTTGCCCAGCATCGCATCTGCCAGCAACTCGGGAATCTCGGCCCCGGCTGAATCCGCGTTCATGCCCTTAGTCTAGCACAAACAAGCCGGGCGCGGTCCCCCTCTCGTGAGCGAGGGTGTGCTCCAGGATGGGGCAAACCAGCAGGCCAGTAGACGACACTGGATCAGCGAGTCGTTCATCGCCCATCCAGGAACGCACCTTGCCAGTTCTGACCCGCCATTATCCCCTGGGAACATCACCGTAGGGTCAGAACTGAATTTGCCTTTCGGACATTTCGGGGTAGAAACAGGCCACCGTCCCTTGCAGTAGAATATCTGTTCTGGTATCATGAGGTGGGGCCCAACGTATGGCTAAACAAGAGATCCGCTGGATCTGCCAGGAATGCAACTGGAGCTTTGCCAAACATATGGGCAAATGCCCCAACTGCGGCGCGTGGGATAGCCTGGTTGAGACAAAGCTCAATCCTGAACCCACCAGAGCAGGCGGTGCCGTTGCGCTTCCCTTCGGGTCACAACACCCCAGGCCCCTGAGCCAGGTCACAATCGGCGCCCACCCCCGCATACCCATACCGATGCCCGAGGTGTCGCGGGTGCTTGGCGGAGGACTGGTGCCGGGTACGATTGTCCTGATCGGCGGGGAACCCGGGATCGGCAAATCCACACTGCTGCTCCAGATTGCGGCACTACTCGGTGACCAGGAGAAGCCGGTGCTATACGTGTCCGGCGAGGAATCGCCGCAGCAGATCAAGATGCGAGCGGACCGCCTCGGTATCCAGGGAGATCCACTCCACCTACTGTCGGAGACAGAGGTCGGCATGATCCTGGGACAGGCTAACGCGATGCATCCTGGCATCCGGGCTTTGGTCATCGATTCCATTCAGACGATGCACACCGAGGATCTCAACTCCACAGCGGGCAACGTGAGCCAGGTACGGGCGTGCGCGGCCCGCTTCCAGCGCTGGGCCAAACTGCAGGGCACCCCGGTCTTCATCGTTGGCCACGTCACGAAGCAGGGATCGATTGCCGGTCCGAAGGTGCTGGAGCACATCGTGGACACCGTACTCTATCTCGAGGGAGATCCCTTCCACACCTACCGGCTGCTGAGGTGTGTCAAGAACCGCTTCGGCGCGACGTCCGAGGTCGGTGTCTTCGAGATGGCGACGAAGGGGATGCTCGAAGTCGCCAACCCCTCTGAAGCGTTCCTGGCCGAACGCATGGTCAACGTCCCGGGATCGGCCGTCGCTGTCACGATTGAGGGCACGCGTCCGCTCCTGGTGGAGGTCCAGGCTCTCGCAAGCCCTACGAGTTTCGGGAATCCGCGCCGGACGGTCAATGGATTGGACTATAATCGGTTCCTGATCACAGTCGCTGTACTGACACGCCGGGCCGGCCTGCCCCTCAGCGAACAGGATATCTTCGCCAACGTCGTCGGCGGGCTGCAGGTAGAGGAACCGGCTGTCGACTTAGCCGTGGCGGTGGCATTGGCGTCCAGCGTGCGCGACCGTGCGCTGCCGGCCGATCTGGCACTGGTGGGAGAAGTGGGCCTCTCCGGCGAGCTACGCTCGGTTGGCCAGCTGGAGGCACGGCTGAATGAGGCCGCGCGCCTGGGATTTGGGCGTGCCATCATTCCCCGGCGATTGGGTCGCTCGGAGTTCACCCCACCCGATGGACTAAAGATCACACAGGTCCGGTCCCTGCGCGAAGCTATCGATGCCGCGCTGGGGAGGAAGTGACGTCTTGACATCCAGGAAAACGCAACGATGACAAAGCGCAGCACCACGACCGGTTCCAGGAAGCGCTCACCCCGCCGCAGCTCATCGCGACGTTCGTCGAGCAAGAAGCCGCAGCCTACGCTGTGGCAGCAGCTCAGCCGGGATCAGAAGCTGGACATTCTGGGGTGGGTGCTGATCATTGTCTCAGCGCTCACGATCCTCAGCATGCTCTCTGCGCAGCAAGGCATCCTGACCCAGTGGTGGGTCTCGCTCCTCAGCCAGGTCTTTGGCTGGGGCCGCTACGTCGTCCCGATCTTCCTGGGCGCCTTGGGCCTCTGGCTGGTACTGCGTCATTTCGGAGACAAGATCCCCACGCTGGATCCCGAGCAGATCGTGGGCGTGATTCTGGGCTTCTTTGTAGCGCTGACGACCATGCACCTCGTGGTTGTCCTGATCTGGCCTCAGGTGGATCTCTATGCTTTGGCCCGCAGAGGCGTCGGTGGCGGAGTGACCGGTGCTTTCCTTGTGGAGATCGGCACCGATTGGCTAGGATCGGCTGGCTTGATCATCACCCTGTTGATCGGGTGGATCATCACCATTACTTTCATCGCAAGTGTCTCTCCCTCCGAAGCGGTGCGAATGATTATCCAGTGGCGCGAGCAGCGCAAGACACGGCTGGAAGAGAGCAAAGCTATCTCTCGAAAGCAGACTTCTGACGAGCTCCTGGAGAGCAGACACTCCCGTGGACCGGACGTGCCCGGCACGGCTGACGAGACCGAGTCCCTTGCAGCCCAACGGGTCCCACCAAAGATCAACGTGGCTGGCCGTGCCGGCAATGGCAATGGCGAGTTGCAGATCCCGCCGATGCAGGTTGGCACGCAGAAGTGGCGACTGCCATCTGTAGCGGAGATGCTCGAGGAAGGCAGCGAGCAATACTACAGCGAGGATTTGATACGCCTCCAGGTCCGCATCATCGAGGCAACATTGGAGAGCTTTGGTGCGCCCGTCAGTGTGAGCGAGATCAACCAAGGGCCTGTCGTCACGCAGTTCGGTATGGAACCGCTGTTCACAGAAAGCCGTGGTAGGAAAACCAAGGTCAAGGTGAGCAAGATCGCCAATCTGGCCGACGACCTGGCGCTGGCACTCTCCGCCAGGAGTATCCGTATCCAGGCACCGATTCCTGGCAAGGGCCTCGTCGGCATCGAGGTCCCCAACGAGGAACCGGCCATTGTCTCTTTGCGCGACGTGATGGATTCCGACAGCTTTGGCCGACTCAAGGGACGTATGCGGCTGGGATTGGGACAGAATGTCTCCGGGCAAGCTGTTGCCGCGGACCTACGCGGAATGCCGCACCTTCTGATCGCCGGGGCTACCGGCGCCGGGAAATCCGTCTGCGTGAACTCCGTGATCTCCGCACTGCTGCTGCAGAACACGCCGGACACCCTGAGGCTGATCCTGGTCGACCCCAAGCGCGTTGAACTCACGCAGTACAACGGGATCCCACATCTGCTGTCGCCCGTAATCGTGGATGTAGATCGGGTTGTGCCGACCCTGCGGTGGGTGATGCGCGAGATGGACAGCCGGTACCGGCGCTTCGCCAGCGTCGGGGCGCGCAACATCGACGGCTTCAACCGGCGCGTCAAGAACAGCCAGGAAGAGACGCAGATCCCCTACATCGCCGTGCTGATTGATGAGTTGGCCGACATCATGATGCAAGCGCCGGACGAGGCAGAACGTGTGATCTGCCGGCTGGCACAGATGGCCCGCGCCACCGGTATCCACGTGATCATCGCCACCCAGCGCCCCAGCGTCGACGTCGTGACCGGCCTGATCAAGGCAAACTTCCCAGCCCGCATAGCATTTGCGGTTGCCTCTGCCGTCGATTCGCGCGTGATCCTGGACACACCCGGCGCTGAACGGCTGCTCGGACGAGGCGATATGCTCTTTGTACCCCCCGACGTGAGCCGACCTCTGCGCCTCCAGGGGGCCTGGGTGTCGGACGCTGAGATCAATCGTCTGATCACCTTCTGGCAGACGGCGGCGGAGCCAAATCAGGTGCAGAACATGGAGGCTCTCTCCACCGAGGGGCTCAGCGTCAGCGAGGTAGCCAGCCAGCCGCAGCTCTTCCCAACATTCGAGGAGCCGACTTCGTCCGCCTACAACTTCGATGACGAGCTTCTGCCCGCCGCGGTTGAGATCTTCTTGGCGGAGAACCGCTGCTCAACCTCGCTACTTCAGCGGCGCTTGCGCATCGGCTACACCCGGGCTGCACGGTTGATGGACAATCTCACGGATCTGGGCATTGTCGCGCAGGAGATGCAGGGGCAGTCGCACAAAGTGAACCGCGCAGTCGCCGAGGAACTGCTGCGCTCAATCAACACCGGCGAGCCCGCCCCCGGGGAGCCCGCTCCCTGGGACAGCCCGCCGTTCTAGCGATATCAGTCCCGCGAGCGAGACCGGGCCTGGCGCAAGTGCTCCTTGAGTTCTGACCAGGAAGTCTTGCGGTTGGGGTCAGCAGGCTGATTCACCAGCTTGGCGATTGCGTTCTGAATCTCCTGCGCATCAAAGCCGTCCAGTTGGCCGGCCAATGACTCGATCGCTGAGCACTCATCTGGCGGCAGCTCGTGCCCGATCTCAGCCGCCAGCTGCGCCACGGCCAGCAGCAATGCGCGCTGGTCTTCGTCGAGGTCCTTTGCCGCCTTCCTCTGCACCCAATCGGCTTGTCCTGAATTGAAGACGGTATCGTGTTCTCTGTCTGTCATGCCGGACCTCCTCTTCATCATTGTAGCATGGATACCGAGTGCGCGGAAACGAAGGAGCTGTGTGATGACACAAAGCAAAGACCCAGGGCCCTTGCGCTGCTGGCGCCTCGTG
>CBFCZM010000019.1:0-15767 GCA_965602565.1 uncultured Anaerolineae bacterium | reverse complement strand
TCAGCCATGACTTCATTGTAATCCACATCCAGGTAAGTCACATAGGGCTGTTGATCCATCCACGTATGGACTTGTGCGACGTGCGCCTTAAACAGCCTCGCCATCTCGGCGTCATCGATGGTATCAGCATCTTCACCGCGCCGCTCCAGCATGCGTCGCTGTGAGGCCAGAATCTCATCCATCTTGCGGCACATAAAGAGAACCCTATAGGTATAGGCGTTGGAAAGATGCACCAGCAACGCCGCGATGATCTTCACAGCCTTGCCTTGCGCATCAGGCAGCCAGGCGACGTCGCCTTCGGGCAACTTCTTCACCCGCTCAAACTCGTAGTAGCCCTTGGGGTTATCATCATTGGGTGTACGAATGCCATCAACCAGGATGGGCAGGCCGCCCTTCTCCAGGATCCGCATCATCATCGAGGTCCCCGACCTCGGCAATCCCGAAACGATGATAACCGGCGATTGGCGCTTGCCGAACAGCTTCTTGAGAAAACCCAATGCATCTCCTCCTGCGCGAAGAGGCGCGACGTACTCAAGACTGTCAGACGACAAGGTCGTTGCCGACTGACTATGCCGCGCACATGATTGAGTACGCCGCACCTGACAGACTAGACGTGATTGAGGAAGCCACGCTCCTGCAAGTACGCCACAATTGCGCGCGCGTTCTCCTCGGGCGTGCAGCCCACCGTCTGAAGCACGATCTCCGCGTGCTCCGGTGCCTCGTATGGATCGTCGATGCCCGTGAAGCCTTTGATCTCACCACGTCGCGCCCGGGCATAGAGCCCCTTCACGTCACGTGCCTCGCAGACCTCCAACGGCGTGTCCACGAAGATCTCCACGAAGCGGTCCTCGCCCACCATCTCCCGCGTCTGGCTGCGTGTGCCCCGGTAGGGGCTGATCGCCGCGCAGATCGCAGTGCCGTTGTGCCGTGAGATCTCGCCGGCCACAAAGCCGATGCGCAGGATGTTGGTATCGCGGTCTTCCTTGCTGAAGCCCAACCCCTTCGAGAGATGCGTGCGAACCACATCACCGTCCAACACCGTCGCCTGGCGTCCACGCTCCTGCAGCATCGGTACCAGCGCGTTGGCGATGGTCGACTTCCCCGAGCCGCTCAGGCCCGTGAACCAGATGCACAGACCTTGCTTGTGCCGCGGGGGGTAGGAATCCCGCAGGATCTCAGCGGTCTCCACGCGCGTGAACCAGCTGGGCAGTTCCTTGCCCTTGGCCAGATACTCCTCGCGCACCTGGGTGCCCGAGATGAAGAGCGCCTTGCCCCCAGCGTCTCCGTTGGCGCCTTCAGCATCCTCGCGGGATACGTAGTCATCTTTGTCTTCCAGGTAGACCAACTCGCGGAAGGTCACCGCCTCCACGCCCAGCTCCTCGCTGTACTGCTCCATCATCGCCTGCGCCTCGTACGGCCCGTAGAAGGGCTGCCCCGAGCTGTCCTTGCCCGGTCCAGCGTGGTCACGACCCACCACGAAGTGGGTGGCGCCGTAGTTGCGGCGGATCAGGGCGTGCCACAGCGCCTCGCGCGGCCCGGCCATGCGCATCGCCAGCGGCAGCAGGCTCAGGGCCACGTCGTAGTCCCCATAGTAGTTCTCGACCAGGGCCTTGTAGACGCGCACACGGGTGTAGTAGTCGACGTCCCCCGCCTTGGTCAGACCGACCACGGGGTGAATCAGCAGACTGCCGCCCACGCGCTCCGCGGCGCGCTTGGTCAGCGCTTCGTGCACCCGGTGCATCGGGTTGCGCGTCTGGAAGGCCACGACCTTGTCGACGCCGTCCGCTCTGGGATGGCGCGCCATCCCGGAGAGCATCTCGCGCACTTGTGCCGGTGTGCGGCGCAGTTCGGTGAAATCGTAGTACTTGGGCGGGTTGATCACCCGCAGCTCGCCGCTGATGCAAAGATCCCCCCAACGGGCCATCTCGGGCACCAGAGGATGCCGGTGGTCGGTGGTGCCCAGCACTAGCCGGGCCTCACGGGTGGGATCCCAGCGGAAGACCTCTTCCAGCCGCATCATGGCAATCACGTAGTTGCGGGAATCGCAGAGCGTGATCCACTCGGCGCGGGTGGGGAGCTCTTCTTTGCTGATGGTCAGCGTGCTCGGGATGGGAAAGAGGGTACCGTCGGCCAGGCGCATCTCGGTGAGCACGCGCTGGTAGTCGGCCTGGCCCATAAAGCGGTCGAGGGGCGAGAAGCCACCCACCGCGAGCAGTTCCAGGTCGCAGAGATTGCGATCTGAAATCTGGAACGTCGGGTATTGAGTGGCCTCAGCCATCAACTCCTCGCGCGCCTCTGCCGACACTACCAGGTCCACCAGTTTGCCGCCGTAGGGCGAGATCAACTTGGCATCGTTGCTTCCATCAGTCATGAACGTTGCGCTCCTAACACATCATCAGATTCGTGGTCACATAACCTCAATGGTGCGCATGATGCACAGCCATTGCTCCTTCACCGCGCGCCATGATACTCGCGATCAGCCCGCGACGCGCTCACCATAGGCAAGCAGGGCCTTCACCTCTTCCGGCGACCGTCCCTCAGCGTAGACACGCAGCACCGGTTCGGTCCCCGACGGACGGATCAACAGCCACGCATCATCGGCAAGCAGGTACTTGACACCGTCCAACGTGCTGACGTCGACAACCTGCTCCCCGGCCAACTCAGCCGGCGCCTGCTCTGCAAGTCGCTGGACCATCTCCGGCTTCGCTACGGGGCGCATCAGGGGTATATCGCGTCGCGCGTAACACGTCGGGCCAACCTCACGCTGAATGTCCTCGGTCAATTCATGCAGCGCCACCCTCGCATCCGCCATCACTTCCAGCAACAGCATCCCCATCAGAATGCCATCGCCCTCAGGAATGTGCCCCTTGACTGAGATCCCGCCCGACTCCTCACCGCCTATCAGAACGTCCTCACTGAGCATATAGTCGGTGATGTAGTTGAAGCCCACCGGTGTCTCATAGAGAGGAAGCCCATAGCGACTCGCCAGACGGTCAACCATGCGCGTCGTAGAGACCGATCTCACCACAGCCCCGGTCCACCCACGCTTTTCCACAAGATACCGCAATACCAGGGCGAAGATATGATGGGGATCCACGAAAGCGCCCTGGGCGTCCACCGCGCCGATCCGATCAGCGTCACCATCGGTGGCCAGGCCGACATCCGCATGGTGAGTCTGAATGGCCGCCACGAGAGCTTGCAGGTAGTGTGCCATCGGTTCAGGATGAATGCCGCCAAAGCCGGGGTTCATCTCGCCGCGGATCTCAAAGAGATGGCACCGTGTGCGGCTCAGCAGATCACGGAAAGCCCCACGACCGGACCCATACATCGCATCGGCCACCACGCGCAGCTCGCCATTGGAGACTGTATCCAGATTCACCAACGTGGCGAGGTGTTGGTAATACGCCCACGCGGGGTCAAAGCGCCGGATCAGGTCAAGTTCCAGGGCTTGATCATAGGCCATCAGGTTGGGGCCCAGAGCTTCAAGCTGGTTTCGCTCGAGCAATGCCTCAACTTGATGCGCCTGCTCCGGCAGCGCGGACCCGCCGAACGAGGCCTTCAACTTCAGCCCGTTGTAACGAGGAGGATTATGACTGGCTGTGATCACAATACCGGCCACAGCCTGCATATCTGTCACCGCATAGGATACCGCGGGTGTCGGAGCGTCGGCCCGAGTCAGATGCGCGACGACCCCATTTGCAGCCATGACACGCGCAACCTCGATCGCATACCGGTCAGACAGGAATCGGGTATCGAACCCCACAATGACCTCCGGGTGCTCATCGTCACTCTGTCTCTTGACATAGTCGGCGACAGCTTGTGCCACAATCCGGAGGTTCTCAAACGTGAAGGTATCGCTGATCACAGCCCGCCAACCGTCTGTCCCGAATCTGATCGGCATGCGCCCACCCCCATTTCGAACCCACAAGAAAAAAGCCCATACCCGTCGGCCCCAAGGTACAAGCTTCATCTGTTCCCACCTTGCATCCTACTTGAACCAAAGCCGTTGTCAAGCCGTGGTGATACCACGCGGATGCAACAAAAATGGCAGGCCCCCACCGACCCACGTACCGGTCAGTCTAGCTCCGGCAAGGCTGCGCCCACTGCCTCAAGTGTGCGACGTAGCTGCATCATCTGAAGGCTATTGGTGATGTCACCGCGGGTGCGCTCCAGGACGCCACGAAGTTGGTCCACGCGGCGACGCAGGCCACGAGTTATAGCGTCGGGGTATCCAAAGGACATCAGAACCTCGTACACCATATCCATGGCTCCCAGTAAACGCTCAGCTTCGCTAAAACGCCCCTGACGCAGTTGGTCCAGACAGCGCCGTCGGAGTTCACTGGCGGCTTCGCAGACGCCATTCAGATAAGTATTGAGGGGGATCCCCGCGGCCTCAACGGAGGGCAGGCTTCGAGCGGAGATGAGCGCCAAGGTCACCTGCGCCTCCACCAACTCCTTAAGCGCATCCTGCGTGTAGCCTGCATTCATCAGCCCCGGGTACGGCGCCAGGGAAGCCTGCAAGGCACGCCCGGTCGCAACCGCGTCGGCAAGCAGAGATTCAGCGGCATCCCATTCGTCCCGATGTCCGGCGCGAATCGCGTGAGAACAGAGACGGATGAGCTCACGACTTGCCTTGAGCGCTTCATCTCGGACGGCGTTCTGTGCCGCCATATCCTCCTCAGCCAGAGCTGCTAGCGCATCTAGCCAAGTCTGTAGTTCTTCATTCATCGACACCTACTCCGTTTCTGGAGGTCTCTGCCCTCCGAAGAAAGCCCGCGCCAGATCATCACCCTCTCCTGGAACGACAATCTCCCCATAGGCCTCCTCATACTTGCTCAGGCGGTCCTGCAGCGCACGCAGCACTAGCTTGGCGTTGAGTGGCGTCATGACAACACGTGAGCGCACGTGGATCTTGGGTTGGTTGGGCAGCATTTGCGCAAAATCAATGACTAACTCAGAGGTGGTGTGCGAGATCAGCGCGAAGTTCGCGTACGTCGGCTGCAGATCTGCCGGAATCTCCACATTGAGTGATCTGGGTGTTGGCTTGGCCATAGTGACTCCTTCATCAGACAGCAACAGAGGGGAGATCTCCCCTCTGTTGCGAAACTGCGGTGCTACGCCGGTGGCTAGAACGGAATCTCGTCCTCCGGGGTGTACTCAGGTCCACCCATGGTGTCCGGGTCGCCAGCGTCACGAGCGCCAGCGTCACCGCCGCCCTGCAGGAATACGATGCGACTAGCACGGAGTTCATAGCTGGCACGAGCGGTCCCGTCTTGTCCCGTCCAGACCTTTGGCCCGCCCGTAGCTCTATCGGGTGTCAAAGTTCCCTCAACCAACACCTGACGCCCCTTGCTCAGATACTGCGCGGCAGTCTCAGCCTGCCGGCGCCACGCGGACACCCGAAACCATACAGTCTCCTCACCTTTGGATCCGTCCTGGTTGTTCCATCGACGATTGGTGGCGACGCTGAACGATGTTACAGGCGTGCCATCGGCAGTGTAGCGCATCTCCGGATCCCGTCCCAGATTCCCGACAATGATCACTTTCTGGTAGGACATAGCGACTGACTCCTTTCAAGAGCGGCCTAAAGGGCTACAGACGTCTGGGATATCCCCATATTCTACATTCTACTCCAGACGGAGTTGGTACGCAAACCAGGCAGCAAAACGTGTGGAAGCTATCCGAACCGCCTATCTGGACAGCGCGGACAGGAGGCGGCCTAACTGCTCCGGGGTATCGGCAGACGTCGGCAACACGCGTACGCCCGGGTAATGGGTCTCGTAGAATGCCATCATGTCCCCGCCCCAGCTGTCGGGATTGATCACAATGACGCAGCGGTCATCGAGATCCCCTATTCCGGCGTCATCGGCGCTCCCACCGACCGTCATGCGGTGAGTCTCCCACGTCGCCCGAACCGCGGCCAGCACCCACGACTTGCCGGCGTCCGGCGGCAACAGCACGTAAGTGCGCCGGTACGGCTCGCGAGGCAACCCTGAGGTACGGCAGAAGAAAGCCGCGGGCGAGGGATTCGGCATCGACGGCAGCGTCACCAGCAGCGCCCCCAGCTCTGCCGGGGTCTCCGCGGTCACAGAGATGATGAGTGTGTCGGGGTAGTGCGTATCGTAGAATGCGACCAGATCTGCACCCCATCGATCAAGGTTAACCGCAATCACACGGCGCAGCTCTAGCGCTCCGATGCCAGCATCGTCAGCACTGCCCCCAAGTGTATACCGGTGATCGTCCCAGCAAGCCTCCACCACGGCCTCAGCCCAACAGGTATCAGCATCCGGTGGCAACAACACATAGGTCCTCTTATACGGCTCTCTTGGCCACCCCCGCGGTGGGCTATCCAGGTAGGGGCGTGCGTTGACCCCATCGTGGACCTGGGGCAGAACCACGCCGCTCACACGCATCCCCAGGTGCAGATGAGGTAGCGTGGAAGCACCGGTCGAGCCCGCCCAGCCAAGCATATCCCCCCGACCGACCAGCGTGCCGGCGGTGACTTCAATGCTTGAGAGATGCGCATACAGCAACGTGATTTCCTCGCCTTGGGGGCCGTAGCTGCGCACCCGCACGTGATGGCCATAGCCCTCTTCATCCAAAGCCACCTGGGTGACCGTACCGCCCATCGCTGCCGTGATCGGCGACGTCTCCGGCGAGGCAACATCAACTGCGAGATCCACGCCGTTGTGACCACCGGTCATCCTGGAGGAATCGTGATAGCCGCTCTGGTTTGCGCCGAATGCCTGCACATACCGGTGGACCTCAGTCGGCCAGGCGAACCAGACCTGCCTGGGGTCCGGCAGCCGGGGCCGATCGGCGAACGCCGAGATCACACCGGTCGGCGTTCCCTCCGGCTTGAGCCACGCCAGCGGACTATACCGAGGATCATTCGACCGAAGCAGAAAACCTGACGTGCCCAGGATGCGGTCATATTGCGCCATCAGGGTCGTGAACTCGACATACTGACGCCCACGTACACCGGCAGCAAGCTCTGGGCCAACGTTCGCGAACTCCGTTATGATGAAGTTCTGCGTCTCGAAAACCTCCAAGTAGCCGCGAAGACAGCGCATCGCACCGCCAAGTGCCCGCATCTCCGCCAGCGTACGCCAATAGACGTGCAGCGCGACCCAATCCGCCAGCTCCACTGCGGGTCGGCACTGGCTCAGAAACGTCGCTGCATCAATCGGCGCCGAGGGGTCAGGTCGAGGCCTACCTGTAGAAGCCAGCCCGGGGAACCCCACGCGCAGGTCTTCGCCAAATCGCGCACGCAGACGCCGCAGCACCTCCTCAAACCAAATGCCGAAGGCGGCACCGTCCCGCCAGGACACGCCTGCTCCGTGGTCTGCTCGGTTGGGCCGGCCATGGATTTCGATATCGCGGACCCCGGTCATCAGGAAGGCTTCCAAGTCAGATGAGAAATACTCGACGAAGGCTTCGGGGGAGTGAGGACTCTGAGCCACCCGAGGGCTCAGCAATTGGAGCACAACGAAGGAGGCACCGGCATCGCGCCACTTGGCCACATCCTCGGCGGAGTTGACAAGACTGCGCAGACGGATCAAGTCCAGACCACAATTGTCGAAAGCAGCCAGATCCAACCGGCGCGCGGGGCCCACGCCCGCCAACACCCCCGTGGCACCACGGGTGTCACTCAAGGAGCTGAGCCTTCAATGAAGCAGATCAGCCCATCCGCAATTCCCCGCGCCACCACATCGGATCGCTCCGTGAGTAGCTCCCGGTCCTCCAACATGAAGCCGGCCTCAATGATCGCCGCTGGGGTGTTGGGGTCAATCTCGTAGTAAGCATGGTAGCGCGTCATATCATACGTGATGGTATAAGCGTCAAACTGCAGGCCCGTCGCCTCGGCGTAGCTTTCGCTGACGCAATCGACCAAGCGATCCTCCGAACCGGGGATATAGCTAGATTCGGCACGCGCTATCTTGAAGCCGGACTTGCCAGAGACGCCACACGAATCAGCGTGGATGGAGAGCAAGGCATCGGCCTGGTAGTCATTCAACCGCACATCGAACTCCTCCAGCAACTGAACATCCCAGCCACGCGCGGAGAGAAGCACGACAACCTGCTGCGCCACATTCAGGTTGATGTCAACCTCCATCAACCCATCTTCACAGATAGCACCGCTGTCACTTCCATAGTGTCCGGCAATGATGCCGATGCGGGGCAGGTGAGGGGTCGGCGTGGCCTGTGGCTCTGGGGGCAGGGGCGGCGCTGTCGGTACCGGCGTATTCAGGGAGATGGTGATCGGGCCCTGGACCTGGATCGGCTCGCCACCCTCATCGGTGGCAACGGCGACAATAGGAAGAAGTCCGGTGGGTACCGCGAACGCGGCAAGGAACGCGATGACAACCAGAGACCGAACCGCCCACGCAACTGCCCAGGGATCTGAATCCTGTGTTCTCTTCATTCGTTCCGGCCCCATTCACGCCAAACAGCCTATCTCAGGCGACGCTTCCACAACAGCTATGCCTGGCCCAACTCCTCCAGGACCTGTTTGACCTGTGCTACCAGATCATCCGGCGCCAAAGGCTTCAAGATGTATCTGACTGCACCAACACCCATTCCCTCCTGAATCTCGCTCTCCTGCCCCTTTGCGGACAGGAAAACGACCGGCGTGTTCTGGGTCTCCGGTATCTGTTTGAGCGCTTCACACGCCTGGTAGCCGGTCATAAGCGGCATTCGCACATCCATAAGAATCAGATCAGGACGTTCGCGCGTGGCCAACTCTACAGTCTCAGCGCCATTCGACGCGGATACTGCCTCAAAGCCTGCGAACTCGAGGGTCAAAGTGATCAATTCGCGGATGTCGCGGTCATCTTCAGCGACCAGGATCTTAGCCATGTGCCGACTCCTTATCATCGCTGCGCCCATCAGCCACAGCGGAAAAGCTGCCCATCAGTGCCTCGACAGATGATGACTGAGATACCAAAGGATATCTGACTCACGGGCCGGCTCGTTGAACGGCGGAGTCTTGCGCCGATCTCGCAAGGCACCCCCGCGCACGCCTTGGCTTCCTAGGCGGGCTGCTCCTGTGGCTCCTTGCCAATGTAGATCGCGCACACAGGATCACCGCAGGCAATACAGCTCGTCTCCTCAACCAGAAAGCGGCTGCCGCGGGTTACCCAGAAGAGCGCTTCCTCCAGTAGGCCAACCGCGAAACCACAGACGGGGGCTTCCGCTCTCCGCCCCTCACAGCAACCACATCTCTCCAGTACGACAGAGTAGCTGTCGAGGCTCTCGCCAAGCACAACCCTTTGTCCTGAGTAGCGGTTTGCGATCTCTGCCACGACCTCGATGCCGATCTTAACGCGCAGTCTGAGCGGCAGAATCCGAAAAACAACGTCCGCCAGGCCGACAATACTACCAAAGCCCTCAATCCAGTACTTGAAACTGGCCTGCCCAGCCTGTCTCACGAGCCGCCGACCGCCGCTCACGCCGTAGATGCTCTCGATGGCCTCAAACAGCCTGCCGACTTCGGCATACGTAAGGCCCGGCTCGAAGTCCGCGGCGGGCAGGACCTCGACCACCTCAGGCAACCGTGCGGTGGTGAGAACTGCCTGGCTGCCGCTTGCCCCGATGACATCCCGAACCGCACGTAGTATGATCCGCGATATCCTACTGGGAAACGCGTTCCCCTGGTGGGCGTGGTAGTCACTCACTGTCGATCAGAAAGTCGAGGATCGCTTCATAAGCACTACCGGCTTGCCGCGACCCAAGGTCTCATAAGGACGATGCCCCTGTCCGTGACCATGGACCTCATAGTTGATGGCCTGAGACTCCGCTATGGGCGCAACCGGCTGGACATGGTGGCCCGTGATCCATAGGCCCTACGCAGCATCCATCAGCTCCAGTATGGAGTACAGCAACGCCAACAAGACCTGCTTGACCGATTCCTTGTCGTTGGCCACACATGGCACAACTTTGATCCCGGACGCCACGCGCAGGGCGATGCGCAAATCCTCAGCCGGCCACGCGTCGTCCAGGTCTTGCTTATTGGCCGCCACAATATACGGCACCGGCGAATAGCTACGGAATGTATCCAGGATCCGTCGCGCCTCCCGGAAAGTCTCAGGACGAGTGCTGTCCACCATCACCACGAATCCCAGCATTCCCTCCGAGAGTACTTCCCACATGAAATCGAAACGTTTCTGCCCGGGCGTACCGAATAGATAGAGAACCAAATCATCATCAACCGTGATGCGTCCGAAGTCCATCGCTACGGTAGTCTGATCCTTGATGCGCTCGGATTCACGCGTGATCTTGCGCTCGGTCGAGACGACGTCAATCTCGCTAATCGACTGAATCAGCTCGGTCTTCCCAGAGGAAAAGGGGCCCGTCACGATCATCTTGAACGTTTGCATCAACTACAGCTCGCGGATGCGACGAATGAGCCTCTGGATGATGCCACGTTTGGCGGCTGGACGACGCATCTGGACTTCTGCCTGCGGATCCGGCTTGGCTGCTTTACCGCTCGCGGTTGCCCGCGTGGCCACCGGCGCAGAGAGGGCCCGTGGGGCAACCACCATCTCGACCAAGCCGGCCTGTAGCAAGCTGTAGACGATCCTCCGAATCTGCAGTTCATCCATGTTGTTGTAGTTGGCGACCTGTCGGATCGTATTGCGAGGATTGATAAAGGAGATCACGCGCCATTCTTCAACACTCAGGTTGATGTCACGCAGGGGCGTGGTAGGCCGTTCCGCAAACTTGAGTGCGACATCAAGATCAGGGAGTTCGTCACTCAGCAGCGCCCATTCCTTCAACCGGCGACTGCCTTCCATAATGACATTCTCCAGGGCAATTGAGGTCGTGATGCGCCCCTGAACCGGCAGCTCCGAGGGCTCGAACCTGAACGCGCCCTGGTTCCACGAGAACACCTGGTACATGAGATCAAGGACGTGCTCCCGAACGTGCCGCAGAAGGACCTGCTGCTTGAGGTGACCGCTCGTAATCAGAACTTTGGCAATGTCCTGATCGGGTTTCCCGGGCATGTTCTTCTGGATCGTGCGGACATGATCTTCTGTGAAAATGCCGGCACGCTGAAGAATCGTGGGCAGGTAATCATCGACGCCGGTCATCGACGCGTGGACCAGTCTGCCCTCACGGAAACAAAGGTAAGCTTCTCTCTCCGACGCGTCTAGGTAGAGAGTCCCTGTCTTCCGAGCCAGGTTGATGAGGTTCAGCAGCTGGGTGATCCCAAAGTCTTCGAGCTTACCTCTAAGTGCCATGTGCGACCGTCCTTAGTCTGACCTGACGAAACAGGAAGAGGAGCGAAACCCAATCACGGAACGAGCCTCCGCTCGAAATGATCCCCCTATTCCCATCAGCGAGCACATTATAAGGGTATTCTAACATTCAGCAAACCTGTGAACCTAAGAATCCGCCGGGCACTTCATCGATCGAGCTCGCGCCAGTATCTCACGGGCGCCGCTCTCAGCAGAAGCGCCGTGCGTGCCCAGCATCTGTGCCAACTCAGCAACTCTATCTTCAGCCGATAGCCGCTTCACATGTGTCACCGTCCGGCTATCGACCACTTCCTTGGCCACATTGAAGTGGGCGTCGCCGTACCCCGCCAGCTGCGGCAGGTGGGTGATGCAGAGGACCTGATGCCCGACGTTATCTCCCCCGCCGGTCGCCGTCAATCGCCACAACTTGGCGCCCACTACAGCACCAATCCGACCACCAATCCCCTGATCGATCTCCTCGAAAATCAGCGTAGGCGTGCGGTCTGCACGGGTGAGCACCGCCTTGAGCGCCAACATCAACCGGGAAGTCTCTCCCCCCGATGCCGTGCGGATCAGCGACTTCAGGCCCTCACCTACATTGAGCGCCACGAGGAACTCAACAGAATCCATGCCGGTAGCATCAAACGCCGCATACTGGACCGGCATGGCCTTCACCACTTCGGTGCCGGCACTGGTCACGACAACACCGCCGGGCAGTGCGCCATCAATCGGCAGCCCCTTGTCCGCTTCCTCACGCGCGAAGGCAACACCGAATCGTGCCCCCACCATCCGCAGATCGCTGAGCTCCACCTCCACGGCAGCGCTCATCTGTGCAGCGGCTTCCTGACGACGCGATGACAGCTCAATTGCCAGTTCCCGGCATGCCGACAAGAGCCGGGACTCCTCTTGCTGCAACTCGGTGATCCGCTCATCACTATGTTCCAGCGTGCAGAGTTCAGCGGCGGCACGTTCGGCATGAGCCAGAATGTCGGGCACTTCACCACCATACTTGCGTTCCAGGTGGCGAATCAGAATCAAACGCTCCTCTACCCACGCTTGGCGCGTGGGATTGAACTCAATCTCGGCAGCATAGTCGCGCAGTACCCGTGCCAAATCCTCAATCTGGTAGCCCACCTCTTCCAGCATCCGTGACTGAGGCTCCAGGCTCCCGTCAATGCGCACGAGCGATGCCATGTCCCGCTGGCTCTTCCCCAGCAGGTCCACCACCACGGGGGTGTCATCCGGGCCCTCTTCCAGGCGAGCCGCGACACCGGACGCCAGCATCACCAACTGCTCGGCGTTCAGAAGACGCACCAGCTCAGCCTCAAGCTCTTCCTTCTCACCGGGCTTCAGCCCGGCCTGGCCGATCTCGTCAACCTGGAACCGCAGTAGATCGATCCGCTGCATCCTGTCCCGTTCGTTGCTCAGCAGATCAGCCAATCCACGCTGGACTTGCCGGATCTCACGCACCAGATGGGCGACGCGCTGCCGGAGCGATCCCAAGTTGGCGAAGCGGTCCAGCAGATTGATGTGTTCACGAACTCGCAGGAGGCTGAGATGCTCTCCCTGGCCATGCACATCAATGAGGATCTCTGCGATCTCGCGGAGTAGCGAGACGGAAACGGCACGACCATTGACCCGGGCCACTGTGCGCCCGGAGGCGCGCAATTCACGAGCCAACCACAGCGTATCGGGCGCGTCCCCCTCCAACCCTTCACGCTCAAGGATCGGCGCCACAGCTGCCTGAAGTTCGAGGGAGAGGACAAACATACCCTCGACACACCCGCGCTCAGCCCCTCCGCGTATCGCGGCGATAGCGGCACGCTCCCCCAGAATGAGCGTGACAGCATCAATCAGAATCGATTTGCCTGCGCCCGTCTCACCTGTAAGGATGTTGAATCCCGGCTCCAAGGCGAGATGGAGCTCATCGATAATGGCGAAGTCCTCGATGTGCAGTTCCCTTAGCACCGGTAACGCAAGCCCCTCACTAGTGTTAGTTGATTGCTCATCCGGAAGGAGATGGTCTGTTGCAGAATAACCCAAACCAAAAAGAAAGCAAGGCAAGCACAGCGTCCTCACACCGGAAACGGCAGATTCGGTATGAAATCGGTAAGAACATGTGACCTGATAGCTTTTGAGAGAGCGCCTGTGCTATGATGTACACGCTGAGAAGGAGGTAAGAGGCCCATAATGTCGGCAAACGTCAATTCACGCCTAACCGGATTCTACAAGCTCCCCCTCAAGACGCGTTTGGACCTCATTCAGCAACAGATACCACTGTCAGATGAAGAGGCACGCGTTCTGGGAGAAGGCATGAGCCTGAGCCTGGAACAGGCCGATCATATGACGGAGAACACCATTGGCCTGTATGCGCTGCCGCTGGGTATCGCGACGAATTTCCGGATCAACGGCCGGGACGTTCTGGTCCCTATGGTCATCGAAGAGCCGTCCGTGATTGCGGGCGCCTCCTTGGCGGCCAAGCTGGTGCGGGCCGGCGGCGGGTTCGAGGCGGAGACCGATGATCCGGTCATGATCGGCCAGATCCAGCTGGTGGGCTTGAGCGATGCCGCCGCTGCTCGCGACCAAGTGCTGGCGCGCAAAGACAAGCTCATGCAGCTCGCCAACGACGTCGACCCCATCCTGGTTCGCCTGGGCGGCGGGGCCCGCGACATCCGGGCACGCGTCCTGGAGACACCCAAGGGACCCATGCTCATCGTGCACCTGCACTTCGATGTTCGGGATGCTATGGGTGCCAACGCCGTGAATACGGCGTGCGAGCGGCTGGCGCCCGTCCTCGCGGCCATCACGGACGGACAGGCATATCTAGGAATACTCACCAACCTGGCAGATAGACGTCTGGCACGTGCGCGGGCCGTCATACCGGAAGAAGCCCTCGCCTTTGGCGACTTCTCCGGCGAGCAGGTCGCCGAAGGGATTGAGCTCGCCTGGGCCTTCGCGGCCGCCGACCCCTACCGTGCGACGACCCATAACAAGGGAATTATGAACGGCATTGATGCCGTAACCTTGGCGACGGGCAACGACTGGCGCGCCATCGAGGCCGGGGCCCACGCCTACGCCGCGCGAGAGGGACGGTACACGACCCTCAGCACGTGGCGCCGGGATGGTCAAGGCAATCTCGTCGGCACGTTGGAACTACCGATGGCCTTGGGCACGATTGGGGGCGCCACCCGGGTCCATCCAACCGCCCGCGTCGCGCTCAAGCTGCTCAATGTGAGCAGCGCCAGGGAGCTGTCCGAGGTCGTCGTCAGCGTCGGCCTGGCCCAGAATCTGGCGGCCATTCGCGCCTTGGCCACCGAAGGCATCCAGAAAGGACATATGAGCCTCCACGCGCGCCAGGTAGCGATGGCTGCCGGGGCGCAGGGGCAGGACATCGATCGCATCGCTCAGGCGATGGTTGACCACCAGAAGATCCGCATCGACCACGCCGAGTCGTTGCTGGCAGAATAGAGACGCTCTTTCGTCTATCATGGCCAGACCAACCAGGAGCCGGCTGCTAACCACAAATCTTCACGGATTCTCACCAATCTTCCCTGATGTCACGAAGATTGGCGAAGATTCGCGGTTGGCTTTCTGCTTTGTATGACAGATCCCGAGGAGAAAAAACTGGAGAACTCCGTGAGTGATAGCCAGATCATGAGACCCGACCGCCCGGTGGGCATCGTGGGGTACGGCACCTACATTCCTATGTATCGCTTGCCCAACACGGAGGTCGCCAGAGTTTGGTCCGGCGGTGGCCGTGGACCGGTCAAGGAGAAGGCTGTCGCGGGCCTTGATGAGGACACAGTGACCGTCGCGATTGAGGCTGCGCGGAATGCCGTCAGCCGTGCCGGGATTACGGCGGACAAACTACGGGCCATCTGGGTGGGCAGTGAGTCCCCGCCCTATGCGGTGAAGCCTTCGTCCACACTCGTCGCAGAAGCCCTGGGCGCGACGCCCTATCTGCTGGCGGCTGACATCGAGTTCGCCTGCAAGGCCGGCTCCGAGGCGCTCCAATCGGCAATGGGGATCGTGGGCTCCGGCATGGGCGAGTACGCGATGGCTATCGGCGCGGACACGGCACAGGGGCGTCCGGGGGATGTTCTGGAGTACACCGCTGCCAGCGGCGGCACGGCGTTAATCGTCGGGCCGGCAGAGCGCGCCGTCGCCACCTGCCTGGGCTCGCTGTCGTACGCCACGGACACACCGGATTTCTGGCGCCGTGCCTACCGGCACTATCCCAGCCACGGCGGTCGGTTCACCGGCGAACCGGCGTACTTCCACCATATCCAGAGCTCGGCCACCAGCCTGATGGAAGGCTTGGGGATGGCTGCGGGTGATTTCCAGTACGCCGTCTTCCACCAGCCCAACGTCAAGTTCCCGGCGCGTGTCGCCAAACGATTGGGCTTCACGCAATCTCAGATCGAGGCCGGCCAGATCGCCAACGTGATCGGCAATACATATGCCGGGGCAGCCCTGACGGGATTCTCGGCCATCCTGGACATCGCCAAGCCCGGCGACCGAATTCTG
>CBFCZM010000018.1:0-16191 GCA_965602565.1 uncultured Anaerolineae bacterium | reverse complement strand
GTACTTCTTCGGCCGTTCTCCTGAAGAGGCGCGAATCAATGCTGACGGCCTGAGCTTGTTGGCGTCACATCTGACGTGCGCCGCCTTTGAGCTTCCGTTCCAGCGTGGAGAGCGGTTTGGTCGGCATCTGGAGGTGGATGATCTACTCGAGGCGATGGCGGCGGAAGGCCTACTCCATAGCAGCCGCAACCAGTATTCCTGGGTGGGCGAGTCCTATCCGGCGCAGCTGGTGTCGCTGAGGACAGCCACGGCGGACAACGTCGTCGTCCGTTCGGCTGAGAAGGGGGTGATTGGCACCGTGGATCGTCCGAGTGCGCCCCCATTGGTGCATGAGGGGGCCGTCTATATCCACGGTGCGGCGCTCTACTTGATTGAGTCTCTTGACTGGGACCAAGGTATCGCTCTGGCCCGCGCAGTTGGTCTCGACTACTACACCGTGGCGTCGATGACCACGAAGGTGGAACGTCGCGAGGTGCGCAGCCGTGTTCCCGAAGGTCAAGGCTACACGAACGGCCTTTCGCTCACTGATGAAGGGATCATCGTTCATACCAAGCCTACCGCCTACCGGCGTGTGCATTTCCATACGTGTGAGACACTGGGTTGGGGGGAGATCCATCTCCCTGAACAGCAGATGGAGACCGAGGCCTGCCGGCTCACCCTGGGACCCTCTGTGGTGGACGCCTTGGCCGAGGAAGGAACGATGCTCGCGGCGTTGGACTACGGCCCCGAGTGGCCCGAGATTCGCGGGAAGATCCTCGACCGTGATGGGCACCAGTGTCGGCTCTGCGGACAGCCTGCCGCGCCGAATCGTCCCCTTGAGGTCCATCATCTGGCGCCGCTGCGGGCTTTCCTGGCACAGTATACACGGCCTGTGGCGCTGCGGCTGGCGCATGCGCCTGAGAACCTGCTGAGTCTCTGTTCCGTGTGCCATCGACAGGTGGAGCGAGCGCGCGGTGCGCGAACCGCGCTAAGCGGGCTTGCTTACCTCCTGCAGCAGCTGGCGCCGGTTTTCTTGATGTGCGACCCGCGTGATCTGGGAACGTCGGTGGAGGCGCGTGATAGTGAGTCCGGCCAGCCGGCGATCATCGTCTACGACGAGGTGCCGGGTGGGGTAGGACTTACGCCACGATTGGTGGATCTCTGGCCGAAGTTGGCGGAGGCTGCGCTGGAGCGCGTCACCCAGTGCCCCTGTCGTGAGGGGTGCCCATCATGCGTCGGGCCAACCGGGGAGAGCGAGCCGGGAGCCAAACGGGCCGCCATTCATCTTTTGGAAGTCCTACTGCTTGTAGTATAATGCCCTCAACCGATTCGCTTCAGAGACCAATGCCAATCCTGACGAGAGACACCTTGGAGTTCATCAGCCGCAGCGCGGAGCAGACGTGCCGCCTCGGTGCCCGACTCGGTCGCTACCTCAACGGCAGCGAAGTCGTGGCCATGGATGGCGGCCTCGGTGCGGGCAAGACGGTTTTTGCGCAGGGCGTGGGGATGGGATGGGGCGCTACCTCTCGGTTGGTCAGCCCGACCTACGTGCTGATCCGGCGGCACAAACGACACCAGGATGACCTACTGCTCTACCACATTGATCTGTACCGGCTGAACTCCTTTGCCGAAGTGGATATGTTGGGATTGGACGAGATTCTGGGCGATCTGGGTATGGTGTGCCTGGTCGAGTGGCCGGATCGACATCCCTCGCTCATCCCGGGTGAACATCTCTGGGTGCACCTGCGCGTGATGGATGAGTACCGGCGATCGTTGGTCTTCCAGGCTCGGGGAGAACATCATCAGGCAATCTTGTGGGATTTTCGTCAGGAGCTACTGGGGATCTGATGTTACTGGCAATTGACTCTGCGAGTCTGCGCGCGAGTATCGCGCTTCACGATGGTACTACCCTGCGTGCGGAATGCACGTGGGAATCCTCTAACCAGCACACGGTGACTCTGCTCCCGCGCGTTGTGCAGCTCCTGGCCTCGTCGAAGTTGACGCCCCAGGATTTGACGGCGATTGGGGTGTGCATTGGGCCGGGGTCCTATACCGGCGTACGGATTGGTGTTGCTGTGGCGAAGGGCTTGGCGTCCTCGCGTAGGCTGTTGCTTGTGGGGGTATCCACGCTGGATATTCTCGCCGCGGCGCAGCCTCAGGACTCATGTCCTCTCTATGCGGTCTTTGCAGCGGGGCGGAGACGGGTTGGGTTTGCCCGCTACCGTTGGAGGGAGGACGGATGGCGTTCCGAGACGGGGGTCCAGGTCCTCTCCTGGGAAGAGCTTGCCGGAAGGCTAGAGCTGCCGGCCATCCTCGTCGGCGAGATCGAGGCACCCGGGAGAGAGGCGCTCCGCAGCCTATTCGGGCGGCTGGAAATACCAGCCCCGGCGCGCCACCTGCGAAGAGCCGGCTACCTGGCAGATATTGCTTGGCAGCGACTAAGGGACAACCAGGTTGATGCCCCTTCCGCTCTGCTGCCTCTCTATGCTAGATGAGTGATAGCACCTTCCGCATTCGCCTGATGGAAGGGCGGGATATACCCTCCGTAGTCTCTCTGGATCGCCAGGTCTTCGACGACCCTTGGCCTGAAACTGCGTATGTGCAGGAGATCTACTTTAGTCCCAGCGCTCACTACTTTGTCCTTGAGCTGTTGGATCCCGCGCGGGCGCGCACCTGGTACGGCCATCGCCGGCAGCGTTCGGCCTGGTTGTTGGGATTTGCGGGGATGCGAGTTGAGGGAACCCGCGGTCACATCAGCACGTTAGCGGTGCGCAGTGAATGGCGCGGGGAGCGGCTCGGCGAAGTGTTGTTGTTGACCGCCGTGGATCAGGCCGTGCGAGATGGTGCCAGCGTTGTGGGGCTGGAGGTCCGCGTCTCCAACAGCGTCGCTCAGGCACTGTATGCGAAGTACGATTTTGAGGCACGTTCGCGGCTGCACCGGTACTATGTCAATGGCGAGGACGCCCTCTACATGCGAGTACAGCTGAGGGCGGATCCAGGCTACTACCAACGGATATCAACACAGCTCGGTGCGCTCTTGGCAGAGCTGGCAATCGAGAACAACGCTACCCCGTGATCTCTTGTCATTGGTTGTCCACGTGCTATCTTGGATAAGGAGAACCCAGGGATGGATCGAGAGAAGGCTCTAGAGGACATTCACGGACAGATACATCAGTGTACCCAGTGCTCCCTGCACGTGGGGCGCACAAAGTCGGTGCCCGGTGCCGGTCCGGTGCATGCGTTGGTCATGTTCATCGGCGAAGCTCCAGGTTTCCATGAAGACCAGCAGGGCCTTCCCTTTGTCGGGGCCGCCGGGCGTTTCCTGAGCGAACTCCTTGACCTGGTTGGGATTGACCGCAGGCGCGTGTTCATCACGAACGTCATCAAGTGCCGTCCACCGGGTAACCGCGATCCGCAGCTGGTGGAGGTGGAAGCCTGCAAAGACTACTTGGATCGACAGATTGATGTCATCAAGCCACAGGTCATCGTGACGTTGGGACGGCACTCCATGGCCAGAGCCTTTCCTGACGAGAAGATTTCCATGGTTCACGGACAGCCGCGGAAGATCGGTGATCAGACCTACTTCCCCATGTACCATCCTGCTGCTGCGCTTCACCAGCCGAGTCTGCGAAGCGTGGTGGAGGCCGACTTTCAGCGCCTGAAGGATCTCCTGGACGGCAGGCTGAAGCCCGAAGTGTACAATCCCCCGCCAGAAGCAGAACAGCTTTCGCTCTTCTAGCCGCCGTGTAGGTCAATCTGTCAGATTGACTCTCCCCGGCCTCCGCTGATCTGGGCACGGGCAGCTAGACCCAATCAAACATCCGAACGTCACCCTGAGCGGAGCTATGCGCAGTCCAAGTGTCTCTGGAGCGAGATCTCTCGATTCCCTACGACTGCGCTCAGGAGAGGCTGCTGACGCTCACTCGAAATGACGGGTGGGTTTCTCACGTTCAGATCAGTGGTCGTCGCCGGTGGTGTCTCCCTGGTAGCGTTCGCGGATGTTAGGTACCAGATACTCCGCAAAAGCCCGCTCGACATCGTACTCCGGCTTCCATCCCCAATCGCGTTGCGCGGCGCTGTCGTCCAGATCCGCCGGCCACGTGTCCACGATCTTCTGGCGTTTGAGGTCCGGATCGAAGGAGATCTGCGCGTCGGGGAAGTGATAGAGGACCTGATCCCTGAAATGCTCTGCTGACAGGCTGAAGCTCGTGACGTTGTAGACAGGGCGGGTGAGGCACTCACCTGGGGCGTGGGCCAGCTCTACCAGCGCCTTCACGGCATCGGGCATTGCCATGAAGGGAATCCTCACGTCCTCGCGCACGAAGCAGCTGTACGGGACACCTTTGGCTGCGGCGTGAAGCATCTCCGGTCCGTAGTCGCTCGTGCCGCCGCTGGGCACGGTATAGGCGCTGACCAGCCCCGGGAAACGCACGGACCGGAAGTCCAGGCTCGTGGGCCGATCTGCTGCCAACTGGCGGTAGTGCCTGCTGAAGTAGATCCCGAGCATCTCGCAATAGAGCTTGTTACAGCCGTACATCGTCGTGGGGTAGTTCCACTCCCACTCACGCACGCGGGCATACGTCTCCTTAGTCTGGAGGTCGGGAAAGCCGAAGACGGCAATGGAGCTTGGGAATATGAAACGCACGGGCTCGCCGCGCCATTCGGACTGCTGGGCCGCGAGATGTAGCAGGCCCATGGTCCCCTCCACGTTGACGCGATGGGCCGCATCCGGGGAGAACTCAGCGCGCGTGGAGAGCAGCGCGGCTAGATGGTAGACTTCCTGGATCTCGTACTCGCTGACAAGCCGATCCAGTAGTGCTGTGTCGAGGATGCTGCCCTCTATGTGGATGACGTGCTTCGCGATTTCGGAGGGTAGCGGCTTGAGATCCAGTGTCAGGATATAGTGCTCGCCATCTCCAAAGGGTTGTCTGCTATCGCCAGGTTCTGCATAGGTTTCTGTCTCAGCGAGACGCTGGATGAGCGCCTGCCCTACCTCTCCGGCAGCACCGGTGATCATAGAGACTTTCGCACGCATTAGGCCTCCTTCATAACGATTTCGATCATACTATGCTAGCATCCTCCGGATCTATGTACAGTGTCGGTACGCTCAACCTTGAATTCCAATGCTCACGTGCTATACTGTGTCTGGACGATTTTTCGTTCTGATGGTGTTGAGGTGCGTCTGTGCAGATGCTTGTGGTGTCTGTCCGGCGCCTAATATGAGGAAGTCCGGTGAGAATCCGGCGCTGTCCCGCAACGGTAACTCTATCCTATGTGTGATAGAGAAGCCCGACACTCTGCCTCAACGGTGCTGACTGCCCTTCGCGGAGAGGAGGCGGCATTTGACAAGACCACGCTGTCAAAGGGCCTTCCCTGTTGCTGGGGAAGGCCCTTTTTCGCTTAGTGGATTCTGGAGGGAGTTGGATATGAAGAAAAGCGCTGTTGTCCTTGCTCTGGTGGTAGTTGCTTTGGTCACTGCCTTGCCGTCACTCGCTGCTGAGTACTCACAGTCGGATGCCGCCATCTTGTGGCTGCGTCAGGCTCAAGAGCCGGATGGTGGCTTTTCCAGTGGCTTTGCGGAAGGATCTGACTTCGGCTCAACGGCTGAGGTGATCCTTGCGGGCGTGGCTGCCGGCCAGGACGTGAGCACGTGGGTCTCAGCCGAGGGCAATTCACCGCTCGACTATGTCGCCTCCCAGATTGCCGGGGGAATGGTTGAGGATACCGGTAACCTGAGCAAGGCACTATTGGTGACAGTCGCGACAGGACAGGACCCGCGAGATCTGGCCGGGAACGACCTTATCACGCAGCTGATTGCGCAGCAGGCCCCTGATACCGGGTGGTTCGGTGACACGCTGTTCAAACACGCTTATGCAGTGCTCTCACTGCACAATGCCGGGGTTCCTGTGCCGGCGTCGGCGGTGACGGCGATGACGTCAACGTTCGCCGAAGACGGGGCATGGTCTCTGTTTGGTGACATCGTGCCGGCGACGGCCGACACAAACACAACGGCTTTGGTGATGCAGGCCTTGGTGGCAGCCGGTGAGCGGGACGCGGCGGCGGGGGCCTTGCCTTACCTGCGTCGGATGCAGAATGAAGACGGTGGCTTCCCCTACCAGAAGCCGTCTGCCTGGGGGACCGATTCGGATGCGAACTCAACCGCGGTAGTCCTGCAGGCGCTGGCTGCCCTGGATGAGTCGCTGGGCAACTGGGTCGTTAACGGGACCGATCCTCTGGGCGCGCTCCTCGCCTTGTGGGATGTGGAGTCCGGCGCCTACTACTGGCAGGCTGCGGTACCCTTCGCCAATCTGCTGGCCACTGCGCAGGCTGTGCAGGCAGCAGAAGGCATGACCTTCACTGCGCTGCCGAAGGTAGGAGCGTCCAATGCACCTCATGCGACGGACGGCAGGACGGACGTCGTGACGGCCACCCCGCTTCTGCCGGCGTCAGGGGCGCACGGAGTTGTCGCTACAGAGGTCGTGATGGGAGCCATTGTGCTCCTGGTGGGACTCAGCGCGCTGCTGCGTCGCAAGTAGGGCCGGTGCGCAGAGGTTGGCGCAAGAGGGTTGGTTCTGATATGACGTCGGGTCTGCTCAAGAGCGGGTTGATGCAGGGGACAAGGCTTGCCCTGGTCCTGCTGCTTCTTGCCCTGATATCAACGATATCAGCGACATCGGCCATGTCGTTGATATCGCCCGCACCGGCTCGGGCGCAGACGTCCGGCAATCAGGCCGGCCTGGTGGTTGTCCACGGCGACGGGCGTGTGGTCACGCGCTGCGTGGCGTTTTCCGGACCTCAGATCTCGGGAGCTGACCTGGTGTTCAGGTCTGGGTTGTCCCTCGTCTCGTCGGCCGGGCCCTTGGGGTTGACGGTCTGCTCCCTCAACGGCGAAGGGTGCCCCAGCACCGATTGTTTCTGTGAGTGCCACGGCACCCCGTGCGTCTACTGGAACTACTATTACGGCAACCGCGATGGCTTGTGGACCTATGCCAACATCGGGGCCGCGTCACGGCAGATCACCAACGGCGATGTGGACGCATGGCTGTGGGGAGAGTCCTCGCAGCTCCCGCCAAGCGTCGCGTTTGACGAGATCTGTGGCCAAGCCTCGCTCGGCCAGGCAGAGCCCGTTGCCTTAACACCGACGGTTCAGCAAACACCGGTGGCGACGGCTTCACCGGAGGTGGTGCAAACGACCGCGCCGGCCCCGACCGAGACCCCGGCGGGTGCAGAAGTCACGGCGACACCAACGTCATCTCCCACGCCGGAGGCAACTGCGATCGCGGTGGTGACGACATCTACCCCTGCCCCAACTGCCACGGCAAGTCCCACGCCGACACTCTCACCGGTCCAGAAAGCTCTGGACTCCTCGGGCGATGGGTCTATTGTGAGTGACGTGCCTGCGTCGCTGGCGGAACCTGCCCGGCTGGACGTGCCAAAGACATCCGACAGCCTCGTCCAGGGCAGACGGGGCCAGATCGTGGCATTTGTTGCCGTGCTCAGTATCGTGGGCGGGGCATCTGCCCTGCTCTCGCGGCGCTCCAGGGCCAAGTGAGTCCCCGTGCATCCACTCTCCTGGTTCGCGTGGCTGAGCACTGCATTGTTTGTCACGCTGCTTACTCGAAATCCCCTCTATATCCTATTGCTGTTTGTGATCTTCATCCTGGTGATGGATGTGGAGCACTCTTCCCAGCGTGCCGCCAGCGGAGGCAGCGGGCGCGATGGTGTGCCGTCAGATCGCGGATTGCCTCTATCACCGCTGCGCTTCGCACTCTTTGCCGTTCCTGCCGGCGCTGTGTTCAACTTGCTGACCAGCCATGTGGGGGAGACGGTCTTCTTCCGGTTGCCAGCCGCGATCCCCTTGATTGGTGGCGCGCTCACTGTTGAAGCCCTGGTCTATGGGGCCATCAGCGGCCTCGTACTGGTCACACTCTTCACGGCGTTCGCCGTGCTGAACCTGGCGCTTCCGGTGCGCGATCTCATCGCGTACATCCCGCGGGCCTTCTATCCGGTGGCGATTGTGTCGGCCATTGCCGTGACCTTTGTGCCCAATACGCTGCGGCAGTTTCGCCAAGTGCGCGAGGCTCAGGCGATTCGGGGATACAGGATGCGCGGCTGGCGTGATTGGCTGCCGCTCTTTCTCCCGGTACTCGTCGGTGGGCTGGAGCGCGCGCTACAGCTGGCCGAGGCCATGACGGCGCGTGGCTTTGGAGGGGGCGCCCGCACGCGTCTGACGCCGGTCGCCCAGCTCTCGCTGGTTGCCGGCCTGGCGGGCGTGCTGGCGGCGGGCGTGGCCCAACTGATCTCTACTTGGGCTTCCGCGGCGCCGGTGTTCCTCACCGTCGGCGCTCTCTTGATGGGCGCTGCCGTCTGGCTCGCCGGGGGTGGCGTGCAGCACACACGTTACCGCCGCCCGGTATGGCGTCCGGTGGGGGCTTTTGTGGTAGCGGCTTGTGGTATAGCCATCGTCCCCTTCTTGATCTGGACGGGGTCCCGCGCCTATTCTCCCTATCCGGCTCTAGCCTGGCCTCTGTTCGATCTGCGCCTGGGGGGTGGTCTCCTTGGGTTAATGGCGCCCGCCTTTGCCAGGCGTTTCGCGGAGCAGTCCGATGATCACATTTGACCACGTTAGCTTCAGCTACCCCGAGGTGGCGCTGCTGGCCTTGCATGAGGTGACCTTGACGCTGCCGGAGTCCGCATTCACTGTGGTCAGTGGTCCCTCTGGTGCAGGGAAATCCACGTTACTCCGTTGCCTGAATGGCCTGGTCCCGCACTTCAGCGGGGGAGTACTGACCGGGCTGATCCGCGTCGGTCACCTCGATCCTGTTTCTGTTGGGCCGGAGGTCATGTGTCGTCACGTGGGCTTCGTTTTCCAGGACCCGGAGACACAGTTCGTGATGGACTATGTTGAGGATGAACTGGCGTTCGCCCTCGAGAATGCTGCGATGCCGTGGGTGGAGATGCGATCACGAGTAAGCGAGGTGATCGATCTGTTGGATCTTGGAGCCCTCCGGCACCGTTCCCTGGCGACGCTGTCAGGGGGAGAAAAACAGCGGGTCGCGATTGCCGCTGCGCTGGCTTTCCGGCCGGGGATTCTGGTATTGGACGAACCTACCTCCCAGCTCGATCCCCGATCTGCGCGTGAGGTGCTTGAGGCGCTGAGACGTCTCAAACAGGATCTTGGCCTGACCGTGATCTTGGCGGAGCATCGCCTGGAGCGCGTGCTCCCCTTCGCCGACCGGCTTGTCCATCTGCCTGCAGCTCAGGCCCCGGTTGTGCACGGTGCGCCGGATGAGGTCCTGGGACAGATCAACCTGGTGCCGCCTGTCGCGGCGCTGGGCAAGGTGTTGGGCTGGTCACCGCTCCCGGTGACGGTGGCTGAGGGGCGGCGTTTCTGCGGGGCCATGTCCGGGACAGATGTTGTGCAGCAAGCACCGCGGGCAGGGCTCTCAGCGCCCCCGACTGGTACTGTGCCTTTGGGGGACCGCTTGTCTCGATCCCCGGACGGATCGGCACGCACCTCCGGCGCCGCGTGTTCGGCGCCTGGCTGGCACCTCCCGGCAGAGGCCCACACGCAGGACCGCGAGTGTTCAGGTGGCTCGGGGCCCACGCTGGTGGCTGAGGGCCTCTCGGTGGCCTATGACGGCAAACCGGTTCTGACGGATGTGAGCCTGTCCATGTATCCAGGTCAGGTGACAGCCTTGCTGGGACGAACTGGTGCGGGCAAGAGCACCTTGCTGAAGGCGTTGGTGGGATTAGTCCCACATCAGGATGGCTCGGTATGGTTGTCTGGCCGTGAGACCAGCGGCATGGCCGTGGCAGATGTCTGCCGCGAGGTAGCCTATCTTCCGCAGGACCCCAATGCCCTGCTGTTCGCTGAGACCGTGCTGGACGAGCTCCACATCACGTTGCGTAACCACGGTGTGACGGCGGCAGAGGTCGATACGTCGCCCGAAGCTCTGCTGGAGAACCTGGGGCTGCTCCACAAAGTGACGGCCTATCCTCGTGATCTGAGCGTGGGGGAGCGCCAGCGAGCTGCCTTGGCGGCCGTCTTGGTCACACAGCCGAGCACGGTGCTGCTGGATGAGCCCACACGCGGACTAGACTACGGTGCCAAAGGTCTCTTGCTCGCGCTCATCTATGGGTGGCGGGCGGAGCAGCGCGCCGTGCTCCTGGTCACCCACGATGTAGAGCTAGTAGCTGAGGTTGCGGACCGGGTTGTTATCTTGGATGAGGGAGGCATCGCCGCCGAGGGCTCCCCGGCGAACCTGCTTGGCGCGCCGGTATTCGGTGCCTCACAGGCGGCGAACCCTTTTATGCCACAGATGGCACGTCTCTTCCCTGGAACCGGCTGGTTGACAGTGGCTGATGTACTGGCGGGGCTCCGGTCGTGATGGCCTGCACCGGGTGGCCCTCTGGCGCTGCGCAAAGGGAGTACGGCTCTCAAATGGGTAGCGCCGTCTGTGTTATCCCGGTCGGTTCTGGCTCCCTTTCAGGGATGATGCGAACCGGAGGGTGAGGATCGTCTTCCGGTGCGTGGGGGTGTCGAGCGCAGAAGACGCCGCGCCGCAAGCGGCGATACCGGGCGTCTCTACGAAAGTCTGTGATGCATTGGTGCGCCAGGGGGTGCGCCCTTGCAGCTCCCTGTGTGCTGCTGTCGCTAGCCTCCGAACTGCCGCCGGGCTGCTTCCTGTGCTGCCTGGTAGACGACGCGCAGCGGTACATTGTGGGTTTCTGCGAGCTTCCGGCAATCATCGTGCTCCGGAGCGCTCTTGACCTCGTCGCGGCCCAACTGCGCTACCTTCACGTGGACCGGGCCATACGCGGTGTTCACGTGCTCGATGGTCCTGGGTAGAGCGTGACGGTCGACTGTCTGCTCACGAATCCCCAGCGTGCTGGTCTCGCGGAAGAGGATGGCGGTCATCGCGGTCACGTCGCCGGGTTTGCACAGGACCCTGACCAGGGTGGCCGGCCGGTTCTTCTTCATCTGGATCGGCGCGAAGTAGACATCCAGTGCCCCAACGTCGAAGAGCGCATCCATCACGTGGTCGTAGGTCTCCGGATTCAGGTCGTCGATATTGGTCTCCAGTACTTTCAGCTGTGCCACGTCCATACATGAAGGGGTGTGGTGGCCTCCGTGCTCGTGGCTGTGGTGATGCTCTGGATCATCAGCACTGTGTTCGGGATCGTTGGGTACGGCGGCTGCGGCTTCGATCTCGTGGTCGTGGCGGTGCGTGTGGCCATCTCCCTGGTCGTGGGCATGATCGTGATTGTGATCCCCGTGCGTGTGGGCACGGGGGGCGGCGGCACGTTCCGGGCTCTCACCGATGAGCAAGCGGATGACATTGGGTATCACGAGATCCCGGTTGCCCGCCCCATACCCGATGGCGGTGAATCCCATCGGCGGGATCGGTCCGAAATCATCGGCTAACGACGAAAGCAGGGCTGCCCCTGTCGGCGTGACTGTCTCGACTTCCAGCGGGCTGCCGACGACGGGTACACCCTTTAGCAATGCCACGGTGGCCGGTGCTGGCAGCGGAATCTGCCCATGCGCCCCCTTGATGAAACCACGACCCAGCGGGATCGGCGAGACGACGACGTGGTCGATCCCCAGGGCGTCCAGTCCCACCAGCGCCCCCACCACATCGACAATGGTGTCCACGCCGCCGAGCTCGTGGAGATGGACTTGGTCCAGTGCGGTGCCGTGGATGCCGGCCTCAGCAGCACCGATCCTGCGGAAGATGGCGATCGCCTTCTCCTTGATCTTCGGGTCCAAGTCGCTGTCGGTGACCACCTTGATGATGTCACCCAGATGGCGCTCCGGGACGTCATCGACAACGATCACGTCAACTTTGGTGGCGGCGAACGCGTTCTTGGCCACGCGCCGCGCGAGCAGGTCGAAGTCCACAAGGTGCAGGGCATCCAGCCGAGCCTTCAGGGTCTCCAATGGGAGTCCGGCGTCGACCAGGGCGCCGAGAATCATGTCGCCGCTGGCACCGGCGATGCAGTCGAAGTAGGCAGTCTTCATAGATATTCTCTCATTCTTCCATCCGCTGATTCTCTCAGTTCTCATCGCTTTTTCGCCTGCTCGCTCACTCGCCTATCTGCCGCAGAATCAGATGGGCGGAGACGGCGGCGCCGAAGCCGTTATCGATGTTGACCACGGTCACCCCGGATGCGCAGGAGTTGAGCATAGTCAGTAGTGGGGCGACGCCACCGAAGTTGGCGCCGTACCCCACGCTTGTCGGTACACCGATCACGGGTGCTGAGACGAGCCCGGCGACGACGCTGGTGAGCGCGCCTTCCATCCCCGCGATCGCGATGACAACGTTGTCTGCCATCAGGCGGTCCAGTTCGCCAAGCAATCGGTGCAGTCCGGCCACGCCCACGTCATAGGCGCGCTCGACCCTGTGGCCGACAAACTCCAGGACCTGCGCGGCCTCCTCCGCGACAGGCAGGTCTGATGTGCCCCCGCAGACCACCATCACATAGGGACCATCTGGCGACGGTACAGGTAGATCGGTTCTCTTCAGCGTAAGCAGGCGCGACACGGGGTCGTAGGAAGCTTCGGGGAGCTGGGTCTGAATGAAGCGGGCCATCCCGACGGGCACGCGGGTGCCCAGGACGCGATCGTGATGCTCCCACAGTCGCTGAAGGATGGCTGTGGACTGCTCAGCCGTCTTGCTCTCGCAGAACACTGCTTCAGGCATCCCGTTGCGCAGATCCCGATGCGTATCCAGACGTGCGAAGTCACTCAGATCGTCGTAGGGAAGCCTGCGCAGTCGCGCCAGGGCGTCGTTGATATCCACGTTTCCTTGCTGCACGGCGGTGAGTAACGCCCGTAGTCTATCTGCGTCCATCTTTGTCGATACCCTCGTTCATGCTGCCTGAGCGGAACCCGTCTAGATCCAGCGCGACATATGCGTAGCCCAAGGCTCGCAGTGCTTCTACGATGTCTTCTCGATGAATCAACATACGCTCAAAATCGCTGACCGGGACCTCGATGCGGGCGACCCTGTCGTGGTGGCGGACGCGCAATTGCCGGAAGCCAAGCTTCTTGAGCACCTGTTCTGCCCCGCCGATGCGCACGAGAGCCTCTTCCGTGATCGGTGTGCCGTAGGGAATCCGCGAGGCAAGGCAGGCTGCGGAGGGCTTATCCCAGGTTGGCAGCCCCAGTTCCCGTGAGATCGCGCGGATGTCGCTCTTGGTCAGCCCGGCTTCCTGGAGGGGGCTGCGCATGCCGCACTCGCGCGCGGCGCGCTGCCCAGGCCGGTAATCATCCAGGTCATCCAGGTTGGCACCATCGACCACCAGGCGGTAACCGTGCTCCCTGGCAAACACCTTGAGCTGCGCGCAGATACTGGCTTTGCAGAAGTAGCAGCGGTCGGGAGTGTTGGCCAGGATCTGCGAGTTGTTTGACTCCGCGTGCTTGAGTACTTCAATAGCGGCGCCGATCTCTTGGGCCAGGGTGATCGCGTCCTCATATTCGTCAGGGGCGATCAGCGGGGAGACGATGGTGGCCCCCATTGCTCGACGGCCAAGGGTTTCGTGGGCGACCTTCAGGAGAAGGGTGCTGTCCACGCCGCCGGAATAGGCTACCAGGACGCTGCCCATGTCTGTCAGAGTTTCTCTTAGGTGTTCGTATCTATCCCACATTATCTTCTCTCGGTTGTTGTCCTATGTTGAACAGCTGATTCTATCTGTGCAATTGTCGCTATGTCAGGAACTCTTCGGTTGCCAAGCCGGTTGGCAGGGTCACGATTCCGGCATCTGCTCGGAGGCTGTGTTGGGTCGTGCCGTCTTGTCCATCGAGAAGCTTATCAGCGTCAGGGCCAGCGTGCCGAGGGTGATGCACAGCTCCGGCGGCAACGCTCCCCAGATCTATGTGCCGGTTTTTCTGCCGGGCCTAGATCTGTCGTTCGCGCGCTTCGAAGCAAGGGATGCAGTAGGGTTCGCCCTGGAGCAACCTCACCCGTGTTTCCATTACCTTCTCGCCGCATCCTGAACAGCTCACGGACTGGTAGATCTGTGCCTTGTCGGGCATCGTGGGATCCAAGAGTTGTACGTCGAACATCATCTCCAGGGACAGAGCCAGCATCTCCTCGATCTGTTGGTCACGCAATTGCTGTGAGCGTGCCTTCTCCTGCTCGGTTGCGTCGCCGGCCAGTATTCTACTGAAGAGCCGGTCTCGTTCCGGGTTGGGGGCGCCGAGTGCATCCTGTCGCAGTGTGATGCGGATTGTTCTGCCATCCGACCGGCGGATGAATGTGTAGGCGTTCTTGCCGTAGTCTCGGAAGATCAGATTCCCTTTGCCGAACGTACAGCCTGTCAGGTATTGGATGGCGTCCACGCTGCAGTTATCCGTCTCCACAATAGCGACGATTTCCTCGTCCGCAGCGTGTGTGCCGATTTCGCGCAAGGCGAGTTCAGAGGCACGGATGCCGATTGTCAGCCCGGGACAGCTGTGACCATGGAATCTCCTTGCGCCCTCGATATCGAGTTTCATGGATTCCTTTCTCGTGAGATGGGGCCCGCGTGAGTGTGTGCTCGGGTCCCGATTGTGAGCGAAGCAGAAAAGGCCATGAAGGCCGGCCCGGCTGCTCACCGGGAGTGGCCTTCATGGCCCGTTCGGTCGATTGGACTATGGTACAGCGATCAAGCGTAGTTATGCTGAGCCGACGCTGTTGGCACCCAGTTGGCATGCGAAATCGCCACACTCAGCCTTCGGGTTGGTGGATGGCGACCTTCCTGAAGCGGATCCACATTGATCTCGTGTCAGCGCGCTGACTTCATGTCAGCGATTCAACAGCCAAGACTATATCACACCCTAGGCGTTCGTCAATCTTCCAGCAACTGCCGCAGCTTTTCGATCGCTTCATCGATCTGTTGTGCCAGCGGTTTCCATTGAACGCCGATGATGTCGAAATGCGGCTGGTTGATGGGGATCAGCAGCTTCCGCCCGGGGGCATTCGCGATGGCTTCGGCAATCGCCGGCGTGATCTCTCCCATCATCGCGTTGGGAACCACCGCACCGATAGGCGCGAGGATGAAATCCGCCTTACTCGCCGACATGCGAATCGCGTTCTCCCCGGTGGCGCCGCGGCTGGCGCGGGCCTGCATCATCTTTTGGGTGGCGACGGCATTGCTGCCCAGGGCCCAGATCTCGATGTCCGGCGGCAAGGCCGCGCGCAACTGTGTCACGATCTGTGCGCCGATACCGCCTCCCATACCGTCAATGACTGCGATAATCATCTGATCCTGATCCCTGGCGTGCTCCCGATATTGGGTGACAGTCTACCACCTGAGCGGCTTCTTGCGTTGAGCTTCCAGCTGCCGGACAGCCTGAGCTGCGCCTTGAAAGCGCTGGGGATCCGCGATCTGACGGCGTGCCGGCTTCTGTAGCTCAGCACCGATCATCAGACGGAGCTTGGCAATGTCGGTACTCTTCAGCGGCGTCAGCCGCAGGGCCAGCCCGAGGGCGTAGTCGGATGCGCCCAAGGCCCAATCCCACTCTCTGAGTAACTTATCAGCGCGGACGTGATAGGCCTTTTTGTCCCAAGCTTTGGTCGATTTCTCGGCATCATCGTAGATGCTGCGCAATGAAGTAGCCGCCACCGACATCAGGTCGTGCGTCAGCGCCGGGTCCTGGGTGAGTTGCTCTGGAATGTGAACGAGTAGAATCTCTGCGACAATACGTAGTTGTTGGTTGCGTTCTTTGATGGCCATAGTCTGAATACTACCGGATTTCCCCTGTATGAGAATTGTAGGGCGCCGGCGCGGAATCTCTTCAGGGAAGTCGGGAGCGAATGGCCTCTTTCGCTTGCGTGCCGATACGCTCCAGCCTCTGCTCGAGTTGGTGGACCACCCCGACGTCGCCACGCTCAACGTGGTAAGCTACCCCCACCGAGCCGGGGCCGGCGTGAACCCCCAGCTCGATCGGTATCCGCATGAGGTAGCTCTCCACGCAGTTGATACGTGACTTGAGGCTGTTCAACAGGCTTTGTCCCTCGTTTTCATCCTCTGCGAAGTGGACGGCGAGGCGGGCGGGATCGCCGCGGACCTCATCGACGATTCTCCCTATGAGTGCCTCGACGCCCTTGCTGCGCTTGCGGGCCTGCCCCACCAAGCTGACTTTGTTGTCCTTGACGCGAATCAAGGGCTGGATGCGCAGCATGCTGCCGACTCTGCCCGCGGCTGCCGAGAGCCGTCCCCCCT
>CBFCZM010000017.1:0-16420 GCA_965602565.1 uncultured Anaerolineae bacterium | reverse complement strand
CGAAGCAAACCCATTCTGCAGCACCTCCACTTCCCGGCCCGCCGGTGTGGGCTCTGCTGGGGTATTCTCGGAACGGGGCACCAGCCGATTCCGCTTCAGCGATCTCATCTGCCTCAGCGGTTCAGCACTCCCAACCCAAAGCTCGCCCACTCTGCTCCCCAGGGCCCGAGGTGCGCAGTAGCTGCTATGAACGCCGCAGTTCCCAGTGGCGCAAGGATGCGGGCGTTCCTAATGTAACACCTCCGCTCCCCTCTCCATCCGCCTCCGCGGCGGCCGCCTCCGGTCCCCTCGCCCATCCGATGGGAGAGGGTTAGGGTGAGGGCCTCCTTCTCATTGCCCTGATTGCGCCTCCCCTGGAACTGTGCTACACTAAGTCAATCAAGAACTGATTGCTGGTCACCAGTGCAATTGCACGCCACCGTCGCGGGCCGTGTGAACCAGGCGCGCCTATCACAGCCTCGCAGGAGGACACAGGACCTTGGGCACATTGCTTCTCAAGCACGCAGACATCATTGTCACGATGGATGATGACCACCATCGCGTCGCCGATGGCAGTATCTACATCCGCAATCATGTCATCGAGGCCGTCGGGCCGGCGCACGACTTGCCCGATCACGCCGATCAGGTCATTGATGCTGCCGGGATGCTATTGATGCCGGGCCTGGTCAACACGCACCATCACCTCTACCAGACGCTCACACGGGCCGTCCCTGGCGCGCAGAACGCCGAACTCTTCACCTGGCTGAAGACGCTCTATCCCATCTGGGCCAACCTCGATGCCGACGCCGTCTACACCAGCGCGAAGATCGGATTGGCCGAACTGCTGCTCTCCGGATGCACCACGGCGGCCGATCACCTCTACATCTTTCCCAACGACGTGACGTTGGATGACGAGATCCGGGCTGCCCGGGAGATCGGCATTCGCTTTCACGCCACTCGCGGCTCGATGAGCCGCGGCGAGAGCCAGGGTGGACTGCCGCCGGATCGCGTCGTCGAAACCGAAGCCGCCATCCTCAGGGACACGCGGCGCGTCATCGAGACCTATCACGATCCGGCCCCCTATGCGATGCTGCGAATCGCTGTCGCGCCTTGCTCGCCGTTTTCTGTCACTGAGGATCTGATGCGCGAATCTGCGCGGCTGGCGAGGGCCTACGGTGTGCGCCTTCATACGCATCTGGCCGAGACCAAGGACGAACAGGATTTCTGCCTGGAGATCGCCGGCCAGCGTCCCGTGGCATATGCCGAGAAACTCGGCTGGGTAGGCGACGATGTCTGGTTCGCCCACGGGGTGCACGTCAGCCAAGATGAGATCTCGCGATTGGCTGCTACGCACACCGGGGTTGCACACTGCCCCTCCAGCAATATGCGGCTGGCCTCCGGCATCGCCCCGGTTCGCGCTTATCTTGACGCCGGCGTGCCTGTCGGTCTTGGCGTGGACGGATCGGCCAGTAACGACAGTTCGCACATGCTTGCCGAGGCGCGCCTTGCCATGCTGCTACAGCGCGTGTTGGGCAATCCGGCCGGTCTCAGCGCCGAAGAAGCCCTGTGGGTCGCTACGCGTGGCGGTGCCGAGGTCCTCGGACGTGAGGACATCGGGCAACTGGCACCGGGCAAGGCTGCGGACATCATCGGCCTGCGGCTAGAGAAACTGGCATACGCAGGCGCAGCGGTCCACGATGCGCAAGCTGCGACCGTCTTCTGCGCGCCGGAGCACGTGGACCTATCCATTGTCAACGGTGCCACCGTGGTTGACCAAGGCCACCTGGTCACGCTGGACCTTCCCCCTACCATCGAACGCCATAACACCATAGCAAAACGACTGGTCGGGAGGATCTAGAAGCGTCCCGTCCTGCCAGTACTGTCGGTGAGGAGAACGTGGCTCACGACGATCATTTGCTTCGCATGAACCGTATGTTGACCGGCCTGAGCCGCGTCAATCAGATCCTGTTGAGGGTGCGAGAGGATCGCGACCAGCTGTTGCGCGAAGCAGGCCGCATCATCCACGAGCAGTTCCTCTATGATCTGGTGTGGTTGGGCGCGATGAACCGTGGTGGCGAGGTGCTCTATGGTGTCAGTGCGGGTGTGCTGCCGGGAGAGCTAGGGGTCGCCGCAGCAGCGGGTGCGGGGCCAGTCGCCCAGCATTTCGACACCAACGGCGCGCTCACAACCCTCCGGGACGTTGCCGTGCGCGTCGCGGCCGAGGATGAGGCCGTTTTCTCAGAGCCCGTGCAGGTCGACCATCCCGACTGCGCATCACTGCACCTGAGCGTCTCTGCGATCCCGGTGCCTCTCGATCCCTATGCCACCTTCGTGCTGATGGCCTGCACGCCTGAGGGCCGCGAGCTCGACTCCGCGGAGACCGACATTCTGGTCGAGATGGCGAGTGATCTTGGCATAGCACTGGAGACCATGGAGATTCGGAGCCGCACTCATCGCGCCGAACAGGCGTTGCGGATTTCCGAGGATCGCTTCCGAAGGCTCGCAGAGAACTCACTCGTCGGCATTGTCCTGATTCAGAACGACCTCTACCGGTACGTGAACCCGGCATTTGCGGAGATGTTTGGCTACACGTCCCCAATGGAGATCATGGATAGGCTAGGTCCCGTCGACCTGGCTGCTCCCGGAAGCCGGGAGCTCGTCAAGACCAATGTTCAGAAACGCGTTCTCGGACTGATACGTGCGGCGCGGTACCAATATCGCGGGCTTCGCAGGGACGGCACGGTCTTCGACGTAGAGGAGCACGGCGCCCGCACCGTCCACGCACAGCGGCTTGCCGTTGTGGCTACGGTACTCGACGTGACGGCGCGCGAAGCTTCCCGGCGTCGCATCGAGGCGCTGTCCAAAGCCGGCCTGATCCTGTCGCAAGCTCAGACCCTTCAGCAGGCCCTCAGCCGGGCCGTTGAGCAGGCGGCGGCTATCCTGCCATGTGATGCCGCCACCATCGTCATATTCGATCGAGAGAGTCGCCGGCCCGACTTCCTGATCAGCCACCCACACACCGCCGGTGCTATCCACGAGATGATTTCCTCCGGCGAATACCTTGCCGACGGGAATCGCCTGCAGCATCTGCTCACAACGCAGGAGTCGGTCGCTGTTCTCAGTGCCGGCGAGCGCCTGGCGAGCACCGACACACCCACATACTCGTATGCCGCCGCGCCACTCGTGGTACGAGGCGAGCTGATTGGCCTGCTCGCAGTTGAGGCGGAACAGCTTGGTAGGTTCAGCGGTGAGGACGGGCGCCACCTGCGGCTGTTCGCGGATGATGTAGCTGCGACACTCCAGCACCTGCGCCTGATTTCCTCGCTGGAGGCTGAGCGCAACCGGCTGCAGACCGTCAACGAGCTGTCGCGCACGCTATCCGAGACGCTGCGTTTGCAGGAGGTCGCCACCTGCGCGCTTTCCCAGATCGGCACAGCGATCGGCGCAAGTGTCAGCTTGCTGTATCTGTGGAACGCCCACTCAGAGGCCTTTGTGGCCATCGCTGCCGAAGGGATGGATCATGCCACGCTCCCGGAGTTGAGTGCGGCACTTGTGTCCAGCAAACCAGAGATCGCCCGGCGAGTAGCCTGGGGCATCGAAAGTCGCTCCGCGCCGAGAGATGCTGATCACGGGCGCCTCCACTGGGAGTATCTTGAGTTGATCGCGGCCAAAGCAGATCGCGATACCACTGAGATCGGATTTGCGCTGGACGTCCAGCTGGAGGCCCACGGTGAGCTTGTCGGTATGCTCTTGTTCCTGACTGACAGTGGGGGTTTCGGCACCCCCGACACGGAGCTTGCGAAGGCGCTCGGCGTGCCCGTCGCGCTGGCAATCCAGAACGCGCAGTTCTACGAGAAAGCGGCGGCGCAGGCGGACATGATGGCGGAAGCTCTGCGCCACCAGGAGCAGCTGGACTACATGAAGGATGAACTGATCCAAAACATCTCGCACGAGCTACGCACGCCGCTGTCGCTGGTGATGGGCTACGCAGAGATGCTGAGCGGAGGTGAACTCGGACCGGTGCCCGTCGAGCAGGCGGCGGCCATTGGGGTCATTGCCCGGCGGAGCCGTATGCTGCACAGTCTCGTAGAAGACATCGCACTCCTGTGGCATCTGGAGCGCACACCAGCCCAGAAGGAGCGAGTCGATCTGCAGGAGATCGTCTCGATCACGGTGGCCGAGTTCCAGGCCAGTGCTGAGGCAGACAGCCTGACTCTGAGCGTGCGCACGCCCAAGGAAGCTGTGGTCATCCAGGGCGTGCCCCTGCACATTCGCCGCGTCCTGGACAATCTGATTGGCAACTCACTGAAGTTCACGCCGCCGGGAGGAAGCCTCGATGTGACGCTCGAGGTCATCGGTGACTGGGCCAGATTGGCCGTTTCCGATACCGGAATCGGCGTCCCTGAGGACAAACTGCAACGGATCTTCGAGCGATTCTACCAGGTCGATGGTGCCAGTCGGCGCAGATACGGCGGGCTCGGATTGGGGTTGTCGCTCGTGAAGGATATCGTGGAGATGCACGGTGGATCGATTGATGCCGAGAGTCCCATCACCGATGACCCCGCTATGCCGGGAACCAGGATCGCGATCAGACTCCCGCTATCCGGCGCCCTGGAGGAGACGGCCCTCCCCTGAGGCCGACTAGCCCCGATCGGGAGGATCCTGCAGCCCGACGAGCGCATCGAGGGCACGAGTCCAGGACGTGCCTTCTTCGGGCGTCATTGACTCGTCTGCGAAACGGTAGTCGTTCTTCCGGATGAACTCCTCCAGTTCGCCCATCAACCGCGCCCACGCCTGTCGCTGCGCGCGCATCAGAAGCTCATAGACGCGCTCTGCGCCCTTGAGCGTCAGAACCTGACGCAGATGGGGCAGACACAGCCCCCCGCACGCCGCCAGCAGGGCCTGCACGTCAGCGTCCCGGATGTCCGCCAGGAGTTGCCCTCCGAAGCGCGCCGATGTATCGTCACCGATGGTACACGCAGGGCACGGCGCATCAGTTTCCAGCCGGCCGGCCGCGGCTGACGCGCGGCCGCGGCGCCCGAAGACCGGACCTGGCTGTGACTTGTCCGGCTCTGTGTCCCGCAGCAAATCCAGAAGCGAGATGCGATAGACGATAGCGACACCCAGGGCCGAACCCTGGACGTGCTGCCAGAGACGGCTATGCTGGTCACACAGACCCCGGGAGGCCTTGAGAGCATCCCGGGTATTCAGGTCCAGTACCCGCTCATAGTTGAGCGAGTCGACAAAAGCGCGTTCGGCTTTGACCGCGAGCCGGCACAACGGACACCCTTGGGATGCCATCGCCGCTCTGAGTTCCAGCTGCAGGGGTGCCAGTCCGTGGGATGAGCTTTGGTTGTTCATGACGGTCCAGTATAGCTGCTCCCACCAAGACTGCCAGAGACGTATGCCATGCCGGGGGCCCCAGAAACACGCTGCGCTGACACGGTGGCATCCTGCAGTTCGGTGGCCGCCCTCCATCTACGTATTCCCTGAGCTGACTTCGAGACGCAGCGTGGTCCACAGCCGAAGTCCAGCCGCTAGCGAGCGAACGCGCGGAAGGGGTTACCCCGTGTCAGTTGGTCGATGGTCGCTGCATCAACGCCAGAGGCTGCCAGCTTCGGGAGAAACGTCTCGGTGATGTAGGTGAACGGACTTGGCACGCCGCCGTGGGGCTTGGCAGGGTCGTACCAGCCGCGATCGTGGCTCAGCAGCACCTGATCCCCATAGCCTGCATCCAGCATACGGTGGACATGGGCTATGTAGACGTCGTCATCCATGCCCCCTCCGACAGCATCGTACTCCACCCAGACACCACGCTTTGCCGCGGCCAAGTGAAGCTGCACATCCGGTTCGGCCTGAGTATGGATCCAGATGAAGCGCTCCCCAGTGTAGCCGGATGACTCCAGCGTATCGAGCTGATCCATCGCCACACGACCACGGATAGTGTGACTGCCGATCACGGCGTTCGTGGCAGCGGCGGCCTGGGCCGCCGCCCGCAACACCTTGCGCTCGCAATCCGTGACACCGTCATCACCGGCACTCAGCTTGATCCATGCAGCTTGCACCCCGGTATCGGCGACATACCCCGTCAGCTCACCTAACATCCAGTCCACCAACGCTGCTTCCGAGGCATCCCTGATCCACTCTGGTATCCATGGCTCCCGGTAGGTCCCTGTGGGCACAACCACAGGGAAGGCCGCCGCCTGGGACACAGCGAGGTCGAGATCCACACGCCGCCCCACCCCGACAGGCGTGCACTCTACCAGGGCCGCAACACCGGCTGCCCGCGCCCGATCCAGCTCTGGTCCCATGAGGTCGACGACCTCTTCTGCGAGCGCTTTCCCCTGGTCCGGGTGATCCGGGGTTCGGAGATCGACAAACACGTGCTCGTGAGGAAGGATCACACCGGGGCCCAGATCGGCTAAGGACTTGGGACCAAGTGTCGTGATAAGCCTAGGCATAGCTAACCTCCTGTTGTGACTTGCGTGTAGACCACAGTATTGAACCAAGGGTGAGTGCATCCAGTAACACGGCCAGGGCGATTGCGAGGATCGTGACGCCGGGACCGACGGATTCATACAGCAGCCCGATGAACAGAGGCAGGGACATGCCTCCTAGACTCGCACCGACAAAGAAAAGGCTCGTCACAGTGCCCGTGATCTTCAGGTGTTTCTCTGCCAGCGAGATGGCGGTGGGGAAGATCGAGGCCATGGATAGCCCCGCGCCAAGGGTCCCGACCCACGTCGCAACCGGGTTGCCCATCCACACAACCAATACCAGCACACTAACGAGGCAACCGGCAAGATCGCCGACCAGCACCTGCCGCGGCGAGAAGCGCGCGGCCAATGGCACCGACAGCAGCCGCCCCACTGTCATCGCGCCCCAGAAGGCCGACGTGAGATACGCCGCAGTGACAGTATCGCCCATGCCTGTTGTCTTCGCGTACGTGGCGATCCATCCACCGAAGCTGGCCTCTGCGCCTACGTATAGGAAGAAGAAGACAGCGATGAGAGCGACCAGACGGCCATTCAGCAACCGCGTGTCTCGCATCCGGCTCCCGGCGGGCGCAGGATTGCGGGCCTCATCGTCGGAGACGCTTGATGGGCTGGGAATGCGCGCCAGGAAGGCGGCGACTGGTAGCAGCAGGATCGCCAGGCCCCAATAGCCCCATCGGATGCCGCCGGTTAGGGTGACAGCCTGCGCAATGATGACCGGAGAGACAGAGGCTCCAACGCCGAAGAAGAAATGCAGGCCATTCATGTACGGATCTACTCTGTCCCGGTGTAGCCAGACAAGGAGCGTGTTGCCGCCGACATCGACAGCGCCCAGAAAGCTACCAAGGAGGAAGGCGAAACCGACCAGCAGCCACAACACGGACAAGAAGGGCATTGCCAACAGGGTGGCGGCGGTCAACAGCAGAGCCCCGGCCATCACCGGATTGCCCTTGATCGTGTCGTAAAGCCTGCCGCCCACCAGTGAGCCAACCAGGTAACCCAAGCCCCGGGCACTGAGCACGTAGCTAATACTCGTGAGATCGGTTCCCACGTTGGCAGCTAGATCGATCAGAGTGGGACCCAGCACGGCATAGGCCAAACCCAAAGCCACGAACCCGGCGAAGTACCCAATCGTCGCGGTTGTGCGTCTCGACCGTTGTTCAGCAGCAGCAACCGGCACAGACTGACTCATAATACCTCCCAGGGCTGCGGTTAGCAGCTACCTAAGTGATCAGTTCCGGCGGCAGGAAACCCCTGCGGTTCACATACTGGATGTCGACACGCCCCTCACCACCGAAGTCGATGCGCGTGATGGAGGTGTTGTTGAGCGAGAACCAGAGCTTCTCTGTCTCCGGAAGTCCGAGGATTGCGTAGAGGAGAAGGTTGAAGAAGCCCCCGTGGCTGACCAGGACAACCTGGTCAGCAGTGTCGCCGTGTTTGTCCAGTAGCTCCGCCAGCACACGCGCCGCTCGTGGCTGCATATGTTCGCGTGCCTCACGAGGTCGGTTCCACCAACCGGATTCGTCGACACTGTCCGGCAGAACCAGCCGTGGATAGTGCGTCTCGAGGTATCCGCGGGATCTACCCGGCTCGGGATGGGAAGTATCCGTCTCCGCATCGTACGTGAACATTCCGCCGGTCTCGTGGAGATCGATCCAGCCCAGCAGCGGCAGGTCGAGAGCGGCAGCCAACTTGTGCCCGGTCGCCACAGCCCGTTCCATCAGGCTCGCATAGCAGTGCGTGATGCCGAATCCCGCAAGGCTTCGGCTTGCATCATCCCACTCGACGACGTCCGCATCGCTGCGGGCAAGGAAGGCGGCGACCAGGTCCGCCTGCAGCTCTCCCGCATCTGTCAGCCGTGGATCTGGAACGCGTATGTAGGTTGAACTGTCCTCCAACCAGTGTGCATTGTTCTCCGACTGTCCGTGTCGTACGTAGTAGAGCCTCATCGTTCCCTTTCCTGGTGCGCGAGGGCGGTGCAGCTATCACACTCAACACAAGACGGGTACTATATTCACTCTGCGATAGCTGTCAAATCCCTGAGCAGAAGTAGCTGTGTCGTCTTGACCATCTACGCCGGATATGCTACAGGGACCACACACTGGACATCCCCTTCAAGGAGTGGACTATGAAGAAGGCTGTATACACGCCCAATGCTCCTGCCGCCGTTGGCCCCTACTCCCAGGCAGTCAAGGCCAATGGGTTTGTGTTCACGGCCGGCCAGCTTGGCATTGACCCAGGCTCTGGCGCCATCGTTGCCGGGGACGTTGCAGGCCAAACACGCCAGGCACTTGCCAACATCCGCGCAATCCTCAGAGCCGCGGGAAGCGCCCCCACGAGCATCGTGAAAGCCACTATCTACGTCACCGACCTACAGCTCTTCGGCGATGTCAACACTGCGTACGCCGAGTTCTTCGCGCAGGAGGGGGTCTCTGAGCCACCGGCCCGCGCCATCGCTGAGGTCTCAGCACTGCCCATGCAGGCGCTCATCGAGATTAGCGCCATCGCCCTGCTGGAAGCCTAGGCCTTCTCGCCAGGGCAGCGTGGACACACTCCTCACACACCTTGTGTGAGACAGCGGCAAAGCGACGCCCCCCTTCAAGGCACACCGCGAGGGCGATCGCGCAGGTTACCTCCTCCTGCGATCGCCCTCGCTTCGCGTAGTCTCTATCTGATTCCGAGTGAATCAAAAAGGTGACTAGTCTCACCGCGGCTCATCACTACGCGAAGCGGGTCGTCAGTCCCGCTGGACTACATCCGAATCGCGGCTTCACGCTCGCCGAAGTTAATGCGCGTGCCGACCGCGAGCGTCACGCTGCGCCCAGGCGCCACATCGGTGAAACTCTGCCCATCATCCGTCGTCACGGTCCACTTGTCCTGAGTGAGATTGCGCAAGCCCCAGATCTGCGGATTGGTGGGATGTTGAGCAACCTCTGCCACAGGAGCGCTGAAATCGTAGAGGCGGGAGGAATCGACGTGGTGCGGATAGAGCTGCGTGTCGTAGTTCAGCATCACAACGGCGTCGCCGATACGAATCCGCGGCGGTAGCACCAGCTGATGACCGCAAGACCAACACTCTCCGGGGTCACCACCCGCTGCGCGCAGGGCGCGCACGTCGTAGAATGCTTCCATACCACAGTTTGGACAGTAATGAATGCTGTCACGCAGATGGACCATCGCCGCACGCCACTCGCTCTCACGCACGCGTCCATTCTCCGGATCCGTCAGCCCATCCGTGAAGGCAGCCGTGAAGAGATCGCGTACGAACTGTGGGTAGAGCGGCCAGAAGATCAGGGCATTCTCGTGGACGCCGGGCACCGGACGGTTCGAATCGTCGTTCGGATCGAAGATAAACAACGGGTCCGTGCCATACAGCCTGTTCATGGCGGGCAGATCCAGGCACTTGATCTCCGTCTCCCGTCGACCTTCCAGCGGATGGTGTACCATCAGCATGTAGAACAACAGCACAGCCAGCGAGAACAGATCCGTACGGCTGCTGGGCATTTCCTCGCCTCTCACGATCTCAGGCGCCATGAATCTCGGCGTCCCAAGCACGCCGGCCTCGCCCTGACCATCCACCGCGACGTTGTCGTTGTCGCAGATCAGGACCTCGCCCGAGTCCGGATCGAAGAAGACGTTGCCGAATGAGATGTCGCGATAGCAGAGTCCCATGGTGTGAAGATCCAGGAAACTGTCTGCCAGCTGCAGACCGGCTGTGGACAACGCGCGAAAGCTGGGTTCGGCCCGGCGCTTCATCAGGTCGACGATGCTCCTATAGTGAGGGGCACGTAGCGGCATCACATACCCGAACCCAGAGACATCGGGCGAGTCACAGAGCTCCATCGGCCACAGGAAACGCTCCATCGGCGGCCCCTTCTTCACTAGCACCGCCAGGGCTGCGCGCTGCTCAGCCGTTGCTTGTGCAGGAAAGTACCACTTGAGGGCGACCTTCTGTCCGTCCAACGCCGCTCGATAGACCTCGCCCTGGCCGCCGCCGCCCAGGAATGCCTCGATCGTGCACGTCATCTTCGACGTCGCTGTCTCGACACTCTGGCCATCCTGCAATATCCGCATGCCATCCTCCTCAGCTATGGTGGGCCTTGGCCCCGTCCCCAGACTCTATTGAGTAACTAGAATACCCGACTTCTCAAGCTCCTCCGTGCCTTGCGGGGAGACTCCGGAACACATCGCAACGTCGACGATTTCCACACTCGACACACGGCTCAGGAGGGTCAGCCCGACGTCGGTGATCGCAGTGTCACCCAGGTAGAGGCGCCGTAGCTCTGGCAGTGCGCCCAGATGGACTAATCCGGCGTCGTGGATTGCCGTGCCCTCCAGGTCCAGCCCCTCCAGTGATCTCAGACTGCTCACGGTACGCAGTCCGGCATCCGTCACGCCCGTGTTGGATAGATCCAGCTCCACTAGATCCGGGAGCCGCGCCAGATACGACAGACCGGCATCCGTCGTCCGCGTGCCGGCGAGGCTCAGGACGCGTAGATTCCGCAGATTCCCGATCCTGGCCACGCCCGCGTCCCCAATCTGTGTCCAGCCTACATCGAGCCTAGATAGGGCGGTCAGGTCCATCAGATAGAGCACCCCGGCATCCGTAACCTCCAGTCCCTCAAGGCTGAGACTGGCTAGACCCACCAGCGGGCGCAGCTGCACCAGAGCTCGGTCCGCAACCATGCCGCACCTTCCCAAACGCAGTTCAGCCAAACCGCCGAACTGCCGAAGCACGGCCAGCGTTTCCGGTCGAAGGCCCACACAGCCAAAGAGATCCAACGTCTCCAGTACCGGGTTGCCAGCGAGATAGGCCAGGCCGGTGCCGGTGATCTCCGTGCCCGATAGATCGAGCTGCCGCAGCGAAGCCAGTTCCGCGAGGGACGCAAGGCCACGGTCCGAGATACCGGTTCCGGACAGCCCCAGGTACGCCAGTCCGCGCAGAGTCGACAGGGGGACGAGGCCGGCATCGGTGATCTTGTGGCACCGGCCCAACTCCACGTGCTCAAGACCCTCGATCTGGGCCAGTACTCCAAGACTGTCATCGTTGAGCTGTGTCGTTCCCCAGAGGTTCACTTCCGTAAGGCCGGACTGCTCAACGCTTGGTGGCAGCGCAGTCAGGGTGATCGCGGTGCGGCTGAGATTCATCGCCACTACGCTCTCCAGCGTCACCAACGCCGACAAACCACGGTCTGTGATAGGGCTGTAGCTAAGGTCCAGATGATGGACCCCCCCGGCCAACTCAAGATCGCCGGTGAGTTGCTCGGCACCAGCGTCGTCAGTGCGGGCGCCCAGGCGAAGCTCCACGTCTGGCGGCAACACGACCTCACCCGGCGTCACACCGATGACTTGCCATGAGCGATCACCGGACAGCCACTCGCGCATGGACACGGTGGATGCAGCGTTTGACCGGAAAACACGGCCAGCGCCGCTATCGGCCGCGGCGGGCGTCAGCGCCTCCTCACAGGCCTCCACGGCCCACCGCGCAGCCTCTTCCGGCAGGAAATAGCCATCCTTGAGCCGTTGCACCAACCGTGCCACAACCAGCCCACGGGGTACGGTTGGTGCTGCTACCATCAGCTCGCCGGGAATCCCCTCACGCAGCGCCATTTCCAGCAGATTGATCTCACCCCGGTACTCACCACAGAAGTCCATCAGCAGGGCTCGACAGCGCCGTGGATCGCTGAGGACGCCGGCACCATAGGTCCTGGCGATGTCCTGGAGCATTCTGCGTGGTCTATCTTCCATACTTGGGTGCAGGTTCGTTCAACTGGCACCGGTACCGGCTAGCCTCGGGTTGCCTGCGACGCAGCGACAGGGCACTTCTCTCTGTACGAATCGTGAAGTGCCCTTTGGATCTGGAGGGTGACGCCAGCCTAGACGCGTGGCGCATCGTCGTCCGGCGCGTCGCCCGGTGGCGTGCTATCGGCAGATGGCGCGCCGTCGTCCTCCCGGTGATCACCGCGGACAGCGTCCGCCACGCTGACGCGTTTGCTGAGCTCGCTGGGTCCCTGATGCTTGTATCGCGCGACGAAACGGGACCCGATGTCGGGGTCCTCGCTCCCGCAGCCACGCTCTCCCCCACCGGCGGGCGGCGCATCCGAACAACGAGCCCCTGCAGATAGGCCGCGAGCCGCGACCGTCTCCGCGCCTGGCGCCGGCAAACCAGTGCCCCTGACCGTCGAGAGCGCGGGATCCGCATCAGGCTGAACACCCGCGTCGTCGGCACACGTTGCCGGCCCGGTTGCGGTCCTGACGAGATCCACACGATACAGAATGCCCAGCGAAATGTCGTCTCCGCTTCCCGCCGCTGAGGCCTCGCCGAGCCAGTCCGGCACGTTCTCTTCCACTGGCCGCACGCCATCCGCCCGCAGAATCGCCAGAATATCTGAACCAACCTTGCGGAAAGCGTCGTCATTCACGAAGGAATTGGCATACCCGTCAGTGGCAGCCATGATCAAGGCCGGAAGCCCGCCGTAATTTGCCTGGAAGCGCAGCCGGACCTCGCGCCACGCCTCGGGCATACAGAGAGACGTCGTCTCATTCGCAATCAGGCGGGCGTCCCGGGCAAGAGGACGTGTCACGGTACCATCATCGGCGACGGCTAGCATGTCTCCGTCCCCGAGTTGCAGGAAGAGCAGAAAGTCCTGGGCTACCAACACACCCAGCACAGTAGCGCCATACACCAATCGTGGGTTCTTGGCGACTTCCCCGGCGCTCTTCTCACCGCGTTCCTGCGTGAGCTTGTCCAGCTCCGGTTCGGTGAAGGGGCGTTCGGCAATATCCTGATCGACGGCATTCTGCCAGCGGCGGACCAATTCCCTGGGAAGACGCTCCTCAGCAACGCGCTTCACTACGGAGAGGTTCTGTGGATCCGGCTGCCCAGACACCAGCTCCTGCATCAGATCAGCAGCCGCGGTGACCGCGAACCTCGATCCCCGGTCGCTCCGGAAGCTCTTGGCGCTACCGTGGCCATCAGAGACCACGAGGATCAACGGCGGTCCTCCCCGAGACGGCGGACGCCAGGTGATCGCATCCTGGTTTGGCAGATCGGCACGAACATGCGAAGCGCCCCGAACCGACTGGCCAATGACCTGCCACAGCGGCTCTCGCGTCATAGCCTGAACCAATGCCAGCTTACCAGACGTCGTCAGCCGACACAGGGCCGCCATCGTCCGCAGGGGCGACTGTCGGGACTGCTGGCACCGGCACATTCGTTGTGGGGGCAGCCGCTGCCGATTGGCTGGCCGGGCTCGAGGCGGACTTGAGCACTGCGGTTGAGACCCACTTGATGTAGTTGACCAGCGACTCAGGGCTGTTGGCCTGCAGCGGCTTGATCTCGACGTGGCCGATGAACTTCTGCAGAACATCGTAGTCAGCATCGGAGCCGATCGCGATGGCGATGCGCACCGCCTTCTTGCCCCAAGGCTGCTCCATCAGCTCCTTCAGCCCCTTCTCGAAGCTGTCCGTCGGCTGGCCGTCGGATATCAGCACCAGCACAGGCGGCAGCGCACGATCCGTCATAGGCGGGATCTTGAGCTGCTCGGCCACCATCGCTAGAGCCTTGCCCATGTCCGTCACGCCATCAGCCTGCAGGTCCTCCCACTTGAAGTCCTCAACCGGCGTGGGTTGCGAAATGTGCCACTGTGCACCGCTTGAGAACTTGATCGCCCGCACCAGAACCTGCGCGTTGGGGTTTTCCGCACCGACCTTCTGCATGTGTGGGATCGCCTCGTGAATGGCCACGTTCAGAGCTTGGATCTTGCCGTCGCTCTTCATCGACCCCGAGCAATCAGTTATCCAGATAAAGTGCAACGGTCGTGTCGCTAATTCACCACCAGGTCGAATACTCATCTACACCCTCCTGATAATCGTGGAGCCGTCTCTGGGACCTGCCGCAATGGCGTCCTCAGCACGCCCTGTAGTATAGTCACGCAGTCCGCCCAAGTCAAAACGCCGCATTCACGGCTGTGATCACACACCTGATACGCAACCGCACCGCGAAGGTTGTGCCTTCCAGTCAGCCTACCCGATCACGTCGCCGACCTGGTCGCCGGACCTATGTATCGCGCCGCCGCAGCGCCAGCGCCACCGCCGCGGCCCACGGTAGAACCTTGAACTCCCCCGCATCCAACGCAGCCTCCACCTCATCGCGGGTCAGACTCAGTGGCTCCTGGACCTCAAGATCGTCTGGATCCGCCTCACCGACGACCCTGACCCCCGCTGCCAGGTACAGATGTGCCACACCGGCGCCCCGGTTACCGTCGACCGCGAACGTCCCCAGCGACTCCCATCGCCCTGCCACGCAGCCCATCTCCTCCAGGAGTTCGCGCTTGGCAGCGACAACTGGGGATTCGCCCGGCTCAATGTAGCCTCCCGCCGGAGCCAGCGAATCGCCGTCGATACTGTACTTGCTCTGCCGGAAGCACAGATACCGGCCATCCGGTGTCACCGCGATGACGATCACAAACTCCGGCGTCACCACCCACGACCAATCCGGAATCACCTGCCCATCCGGCAGCGCGACCTCATGCAGCTCGACCCGCAGGAACCGCCCCCGGTCCAGCACCGTGCGGCGCGACAACGTCCTCCACGTCTTCATCGAACCTCCCGGGATAGTCGCCCGACGCTGCGACGGCCCTCTCTCGGGCGCAAACAGGCCGGCTACGAACACTGAGTCATAATACCCCGCAATGGCACACTGTCCACCATCACGCATCGGAAGTCGCAGAGATGAGAGCTTCGCACCGCGCACAGGTCCCACTCCCCTCACCGCACCTTGCTCTCCTGTCCCTTTGATGTATCATTGCTGGGGTCATTCAAACCAGGATGACTCATACATCAGCGACAAGTGCGAATTCACTGGAGGTCAGTATGTCCTATATTGAAGATATTCTTGCCCGCGAGATCCTTGATTCCCGCGGTAACCCCACAATCGAGGTAGAGGTCGTGGTTGCGGATGGCAGCTTCGGCCGTGCGGCTGTCCCCTCAGGCGCGTCAACCGGCATTCACGAAGCGTTGGAACTGCGCGATGGCGACAAGGGTCGCTATGGCGGTAAGGGCGTGCTCAAAGCCGTTGACAATGTCAACAACGTCATCGCTGAAGAACTCGTCGGCTGGGATGTCACCGATCAGAAAGCCATCGATGAGCTCATGATCGAGCTCGACGGCACACCGAACAAGGGCAACCTGGGCGCCAACGCCATCCTGGGCGTCTCCCTGGCGGTCGCCAAGGCCGCAGCTAACTACGCTGGACTTCCGCTCTACCGATACGTCGGCGGCTCCTATGCCCATATGCTCCCCGTCCCTATGATGAACATCCTCAACGGCGGCAAGCACGCCGTTGATGGACCGGATCTCCAGGAGTTCATGGCTATGCCCGTCGGTGCGCCGACCTTCTCCGAAGCGCTCCGCTGGGGCACCGAGACCTATCACGCCCTCAAAGCCGTGCTCAAGAGCAAGGGCTACGGCGTGGGCGTGGGCGATGAAGGCGGCTTCGCCCCCAGCCTGAAGACCAACGAGGAGGCCATTGAGGTCATCCTGGAGGCTATTCAGAAGGCCGGCTACACGCCTGGCGAGGACATCTGGATCGCAATGGACCCCGCTGCCTCTGAGATCTACGAGGACGGCAAGTACCACCTGGCCAAGGAAAGCCGTGTCCTGACAAGCACGGAGATGGTCGACTTCTACGCCAACTGGGTGGGGAAATACCCCATAATCAGCATCGAAGACGGTCTGGACGAGGATGACTGGGACGGCTTCAAACTGATGGTTGAGCGCTTGGGTGACCAACTACAGATTGTTGGCGATGACCTCCTCGTCACCAACACGGGGCGCATCGCACGTGCCATCGAGGAGAAGGCCGCCAACTCGGTGCTGATCAAGCTCAACCAGATAGGCAGCCTGACCGAAACAACCGCAGCCGTCCGGATGGCCCACAAGCACGG
>CBFCZM010000016.1:0-16576 GCA_965602565.1 uncultured Anaerolineae bacterium | reverse complement strand
CGGCAGGGCGTGGATGCCGTTCTCCATGGAGCCGGCCCAGTAGATGCCCATCCAGTGCGGCATCCAGAGGTCCCACGTGGAGGCGTAGGCGTTGGGGATCTTGCTCTGAATGCGGAACTCCCCCGCGACCGTGTACGACGGTGCGGCCCCGGTGGAGACAACAAAGGAGTAGAGCAGTTGGTCGCCCTCGTAGGCCCACATATGCTGATCCGAGAGGTCGACCACTATCAGCTTCCCAGCCCCACTGGGGGCGGGCGCCGTCCCAGTCAGTCGTAGCACCTGGCCGACGTAGATCTGGGAGGGGTTGGCGATGCCGTTGAGCCGAGCAATCGCGGCCACCGTCATGCCGAAGCGGGCAGCGATCTGCGTCAGCGTATCCCCACGCTGCACGGTGTAGGTGTCCTGAGTCGGAGCAGTCTCTGGCGCGACCGCCTCTGGGGTCGCGGTCGCCGTCGGCGTTGGTGTATCCACAGGAGCGGGTCCCGGCGCATCGGGGACAGTTTCCGACAGGATAAGTTCCTGGCCGACGATGATCGTGTTTGTGTCCAGCAGTCCATTGAGCTGCCGCAACTCCCAGATGGTGACGTCAAACCGGGCCGAGATCGCGGTGAGCGTGTCCCCGGCCCGCACGACGTACGTGCGGGCGTCGATATCGCCGACCGCCGGCGTGGGAACCGGCGTGGGTTCGCCGGGGACCGAGCCGTCCGGTGGCGGGGTCAGCGGCGCCTGCGGCGGCACCGTGTTGGTCGCCCCGGGGATCACCAACTGCTGTCCGACATAGATGAGGACGGTTCCCAGGCCGTTGGCGACCTGGATCGCATTGACCGTAGTGCCATAGTAGAGGGCAATGCGGAAGAGGTTCTCCCCCGGCTTCACCGTATGGGTCACAGATGCGGTCTGCGCCGCAGCCGTGCCGTGGCCGCCCAAGACGGTCAGCACAGCCAATAGAAGCAACAGCAGACAGGATTGACGAACTCGCATAGGCCGCTCCTCGACTCAGTGGGTCGCGCAGGCGATACAGGGATCGAAAGCCCGCACGACCCGCCCCACCGCCTTCTCCAACTCCATATCCACGCCGCCGGGCGTCACGTAGCGGCGTGCAGCCACCCGCAGCGCCCGCTCAATGGCCAGCAGGTTATGCACGGTCGGGATGATGAACTCCGCGTGGGCGATCTTGCCGTCCTCGACCCGGTAATGGTGAATCAGGGGGCCGCGGGGCGCCTCGACAAGGCCGTACCCGTCACCGTCACGAGGCGTGTAGGAAACATCAGTGTCCTCGTTGTCCAGCGGCTCGGCCAGGATCTCCAGCGAGCGCTCGATCGCGTAGACCAGCTCAATGCCCCGGGCCAGATCGAAGAGCATGATGGCGTGCGCCGGCTGCCCGAAGGCCTTATGGAACCGGTCCAGATAGCCGTCGGCCTTGGGCGTGCCCAGCCTCTGGACCAAATTGACCCGCGCCAGGCTGTTGGCCCGCATCGCGTGGCCCTGATAACTCGTCTGGTGCGCATAGCTGTACTCAGACTCCTCGACGGTGAGGTAGTCCGCGTAGTCGCGCGCCGGGAACGTGGTGCAGACGTCGCCGCCATCGCACCCCAGCACGCGCAGCACATCTCCATAGTAATCGGGGTGCTCGGGACCCACCGCCGTCATATAGCAGGCCGGTTGATCGTCGCCCCAGGTTCCCAGCCGCTCTCCCATCGACAGGGATGCCTCCCAGTAGGTGTCCACGAGCTCGGCCGCGACCGGCAGCGCCCACACCAATTCCTCGCGCATCGTGGCCGCGGCTTCATCCGCGATGCCTGAGGTCACCCCCCCGATGATGGCCTTCACCGGATGGATGAACTGGCCGCCCGCCAGCGAGATCAGGTGCGTGCCCACCTGGCGCACCTGCAGCGCGTGGGTGGTCATCGCGGCCTGCTGGTCCTCCGACAGGCCGCTACCCGACAGATCGAAGAGGCTGTCGACCCCCAGCCGGTCCGGCATGGTGAAGATGAAGAGGGAGGTCGCCTGGTTCTGCAGCAATTGCCCAAGCAACAGCAACTCGCGGATCTTGACGGCCAACGGTGGCGGCGTGACCTCGTAGACATCCTCCAGTGTCTTGACCGACGCCACGTGGTGAGCTGTGGAACAGACACCGCAGATGCGTGGCACGATGACCGGCATCTGCTCCGCCGGTCCACCCCTTACCAGGAATTCGAAGCCGCGGTACTCGGTCGCCTGGAAGCGTGCCGAGAGTACCTCGCTGCCGCGCACCTCGACGACAACCCGGGCATGTCCCTCAATCCTGCTCAGCGGAAACGTCAGCGTAGCCATATCAGAGCATCTTCTCTTTCGGGCGGGGAGCGCGCGTTCCACCCGAGTAATCCGAGAACTGGAAGAGGAAGAGCGCCAGCTGCGGCGAGCGCAACGCAGCATCGATCTCCTCATCGGGGATATCCGTCATAGCATTGAAGACACGCTTGATGCTCGTGAACCAGGCCTCGGAGTCCTTCTCGATAAAGACATCCGACGGCCCCCGGCACCCCACGCACGGATGGCCGGCGCGGGGGCAGGGCGCACGGCATCCGCCCCGCGTCGATGTGCCGACACAGAGATGTCCTTGGTTGACCAAACAGATACCGGGCAGTACGTTGCCCTGCTGGAAGCCCAGCAGATGCTCGGGTCGCAGTTCGCGGATCTTCTGCCTGCCGCACTCCTGGCAAACGATCTTGCTCGGCTTGAAAACAGACTCCTCATCCAGCACAGCCATGAAGAGCTCCGGCGTTGGGGGGCAACCTGGCAGGTAAAGGTCGATGTTGACGTAGTCATCAACAGGATGAGTCTTGGGCAGCAAACGAGGGACGTGGTAGCGTTGCGCGTGGGCGAGGAAGATCTCACGTACCTCGTCGCGGTCTCCCAAGTTGGCGACGCCACCGGAGATGGCACAGGTTCCCACCGCGACCACCTGCTTGGCGCGCTTCACCGCATGGTGCAGTTTGTAGAGGTCTTCATCCGTCCGCACCCCACCACTGATCAGGAGGATGTCTACCTCGGGCACATCGTGAACCGAGGCCACTAGCGGCATATAGACCAGCTTGAACCGGTCGACCCAGGCGTCCGCGTTCAGAAGTGAGACTTCACACCCTGCACAACCGGATAGCTGCAGTACAGCAAAGCGTTCCATCACTCCCCCCTCGAAAACCGGGGCCGGACCAACGTCCTCCGGCACCAAACTGTGCATCAGTGTAGTCATTCCGGGAGGATCCGCAAGCTTTACAATCACTTCAAAGCCGGTATACTAGCCGTGTTTACCTTCGCTACGAAAGATGACGCAGGGCAACCAACAACGATGATGGAACACCAGCAAGTACGACACAGCACGCCTCGCCAGACGGTTCAGATCACATTGCCGGACGGAGAGACCTATGAGGGGGCGGTGGGCACCTCATTGGAGACCTTCCTACGAGCAGCGTTCCCCGACCCGGAGGTACCGCTCATCGCGGCACTCGTCAACGGGAATCTGCGTGAGTTGACATACGCCGTCGAACACGACTGTCGCGTCAAACCCATCAATCTATCCGAGTCGGATGGTGTGCGCATCTACCGGCGCTCGCTCACCTTCCTGCTGGTTGTAGCCGCGCATACTCTGTTCCCCGAAGCCGAGATCTTCGTCGATCACTCCTTGCCCTACGGCGGTTATTTCTGTGAGGTGCGCAAGCGCGACCCCTTCACAGACAACGAGTTGGCACAGCTTCAGGCGGAGATGCGCCGCCTGGTCAGGGCCGACGTTCCCATTCTAAGTGAAGAGGTCCCTCTTGACGGGGCACTGGAGATATTCCGAGCCCGCAACGAGACCGACAAGGAGGCCGTATTCGAAGGCCGAGACCGCAGACGCAAGGCCTACCTGCGGCTCTATGGTCTGAATGGCTATCGCGACTATTTCCATGGCTATATGGTCCCCAGCACCGGCTATCTCAAGTACTTCCAGGTGGCGCAGTGGGAAGAAGGCTTCGTGCTGCAGTTTCCGCGGCGGCACGAGCCCACGCAGCTACAGGAGCCGACTCGCTATCCACAGTTGATGAGTGTCTTCCGGGAGTACGGCAGCTGGCTGCGCTTGCTGGAGACGGAAAACGTGGGCGGGCTCAACCACGCCATACAGCGTGGCAGAATCAGAGAGATCATCCTGGTCTCCGAAGCACTGCACGAACGGGTGATCGCCGGCATCGCGCGGCAGATCTATGAGCGCCGGGACACGATTCGCCTTGTGCTGATCGCCGGCCCATCGTCATCGGGCAAGACGACCTTCTCGAAGCGCCTGGCGGTACAGCTCCTGGCGCACGGCATACGCCCCTTCGCGCTCGAACTCGACAACTACTTCATCAACCGGGAGGATACACCGAAGGACGCCTCCGGCGAGTCTGACTTTGAGGCGCTGGAAGCCTTGGACCTGGCTCATTTCAACCATCAGCTTCAGGCCCTCATGAGAGGTGAGGAAGTCCAGCTGCCGCACTTCGACTTCTACACCGGACAGCGCCAGCCCGGCCAGGTCGTGCAACTGGAGCCGGGACGGCTGATCCTGGTCGAGGGCATCCATGGACTCAACCCGAAACTAGTGTACGCCCAACAGGAAGACGTCCTCTTCCGCGTCTATGTATCCGCTTTGACTCAGCTCAACATCGATCCCCACAACCGTGTCCCCACAACCGACACCCGGCTGATCCGGCGGGTTACGCGCGATGCACGGACCCGCGGCTACAGTGCAACAGAGACGTTGCAGCGCTGGGAAAGCGTCCGCAGGGGCGAAAAGCGGCATATCTTCCCCTATCAGGAATATGCCGACGTGATGTTCAACTCAGCCCTCGTCTACGAGCTGGCGGTTCTGAAGCCGCTGGCCGAGCCACTCCTTCTGCAGGTGAACCCGGAGTCGCCACAGTGGGTTGAAGCCAAGCGCTTGCTCAAGTTCCTGCAATGGTTTCAGCGGATCGACAGGGACTTGGTGCCCGAGAACTCGCTGTTACGAGAGTTTGTCGGCGGTCCGGCGCTTGAGGAATTCCACTGGGAATAGACCACTATGCAGGATTGTCCCAAGTGCGGTGAGGCCCTCGGCGGGGCCACCATCGTCTGCCCCCATTGCGCCGCGACGCTGATCGAAGAGAAAAGACCGCGCGTCCGTCGCCGGAGCCCCGGATCATCACGGCGCGTATGGACACGGCTGCTGCTGGTGCTGCTGGCCGCGGGCATCTTCGTCGGCGTTCTGGCCGGCTCGGCCTACTACGGCGTCTACGTCGGTGAACGGGACCGCCAGGATCGTCACACCACCGTCATCGCCCAGCACTACGAAGCGGGGATCGCCGCCCTTAACGAAGGTCAGCACGAACGCGCCGCTGCGGAGTTTGAGTACGTCCTGGAACTCGATGAGGGCAATGGCCTGGCGCAACAAGGCCTGGCCGAAGCACGCATCCGCCTCCAGGTCAAGCCGACTCCGACGCTCGAGGCCGCCTACTCCGTGGCGGAGCTACTTCTGGAACAGGCACAAGCGTCATATCGTCAGGGAGACTGGGTCTCAACGGCGCGTACCCTGACGCAGCTTCGCGGCCTCGATCCGGCTTTCGAGCAGGCCACGGTTGAGGAGTTGCTCTTCGACAGCCTCCGCCAGGCCGGACAGCAGTACCTCGACGAAGATCTGCTCGAGGTCGGCATCTCCTACCTCGACCAGGCCATCGCGCTTCGCCCGCTGGAAGCCGAAGTCGTTTCCCAGCGCAGTCTGGCTGCCCGGTATCTCAATGCCCTCAACTACTGGGGCGTTGACTGGGCGCTGTGTATCGAGAAGATCTTGTCGCAACAGCACCGGACTATGAAGATGTGACACAGCGCCTATACCGGGCGTACATCGCGTACGGAGACTTCTTCGTCTCGCAGGGCGAGATGTGTCCGGCCGAGGTCCAGTTCGGCCAGGCGCTGCGGATGTATGCCGATCCCACACTGGAAGAGAGCCGGGCAAGCGCAGCCCAAACGTGCTTGACCGCAACGCCGGTGGCGGTCAGCGGCACCGTCCCCGGCCTCACGCCACAGCCCATCGCGGGCTTCTCCATGGGCCGTCTGGCCTACCCGGTCTACAACGCCGCGACGGGAGTGTACGACCTATACGCACTCTACTCGGATGGCCGCATCATCTCGGTGGCCGGGAACGCCGATCAACCTTGGTGGGAATGGAACACCGGCCGCGTTGCCTATCGCGACCGCAATACGGCCTCGATCCGTATGGAACTACCTGAGGAAGGCGTGCCGCTCCAACTGCTCACCGCCGGCCAGCAGGCCTGGCCCACACTCTCGCCGGATAGCCGCCGTCTGGCCTACGCCATCCTCGAACCTGCGGGCACCTGGGGGATCTACGTCGCCAACACCGATGGCTCTGGAGAGCCGCGCCGGATAGCTGCCGGGTGGGCGCCGGCCTGGAGTCGTACGGGGGCCCTTTCCTACACCGGCTGCGATGACACTGAAACCTGCGGGATCATCCTGGATGACCCGGATGATGACCAACCCGGTGGCCGCTTGACCGGCAGCGAGAACGATCAGGGCGTCAGCTGGGCTCCAGCCGGCAATCTTATGGCCTACATGAGCGATTTCACCGGCAACTGGGACCTCTTCCTGTTGAGCCCTGAGGGTGGCGTCCAGCGGCTCACCACCGACGCGTCGGATGAAGGCCTGCCGGCCTGGTCCCCGGACGGCAGCGGCCTGGCCTTCGTCAGCAACCGCTCCGGTGGCTGGGGCATCTACGTGATGGACATCAACACCCGGCAGGTCCAGAGGGTCCTCGACTTGGGCGCATCGCTGCCCGGATGGGAAAGCCAGCGGTTGTCGTGGGCCCCTTGACGAATACGGGATTCAGAGTATAAATGGATTGCTTCGGGGCGTAGCGCAGCTTGGTTAGCGCGCACGGTTTGGGTCCGTGAGGTCGGCGGTTCAAATCCGCCCGCCCCGACAGAGGCCACACAATCAGTGATTGTGTGGCTTTTCCTGTGCCTCCACGCAGGCAGCGCCTGCGCATCTCGTACGACGCGCGCGACCCCCAGGATCGCTGGCGGTTTTCGAGCCAAGCGCGTTCACGATGTCCACCACCGACAGGGCCAGAACTGCACAGTCAGCGCGCCGCCCGTGCGTTCCTGAATGGGGGCAAACTCCTGGTCAGGAGCCATCGCTGGACCAGGGAGCTGCATGTTGCTCATCCCGGAACGCACCCACCCCTGCCCGCTTGGCGGGGCAGTAGTTCGTGCTACTATCACTACCTAGGGAACCACACAGGAGGTGCACTGTGAGACCTTTCCGTAAGCACGTGGCAATCGCCATCGACGGCGGCGGCATCAAGGGTGTGATGGTGACGCGAGCCCTGGCCCTCCTCGAGCAGCACCTGGGCCTGGGTTGCTCTGAGATCTTCCAGCTCGCCGCCGGCACCTCCACCGGCTCGATCATCTCTGCAGGCATCGGCGTCGGGCTCACCGGCGATGAGATGCACCAGCTATACACTGAACTGGGCGACCGCGTCTTTCGCAAGACGCTCAAGAGCCATCTCTGGTTCCTGACTCACCACCGCTATCCACACGAGCCGCTACAGACGGCACTGGCCCAACACGTCGGATCCCTGACAATGGGCGATCTATGGAACTCATCCCCGCGCATTGACGTGGTCATCACCGCGTTCGATCTTCTCGAAAGCCGCACGCGCTTTATTAAGCCGTGGAAAGCCGAGTACGCGACCTGGCCCGTGGTCAAGGCCGTTCTGGCGTCCAGCTCCGTGCCGACCTACTTCCCGGTCGTCGACAATCGCTACGTGGATGGCGGCGTGGGCTCCTATGCCAACCCCTGCTACGTGGCCGCATACGAGATCAAGTTCTGTCTCGGCTGGGATCCCGCCGAGACCACACTGATCAGTCTGGGCACAGGGCGCGACCCCCACGTCGCGAACGTGGACCGCGTCAATCGCTGGTGGGTCTGGCAATGGCTAAGTCCCTTGATGGGAGCATTTATGGACTCAGCTGCCGACCAGCAGGTCCATCTGGTAGACACCTTCTTTGAGGACCTCGACTTTCGCAGATTCCAGATGGATTTCAGGAGACCCATCGCGATGGACGATCCCTCGGCCATTCCTGAGTTGACGGCCTATGGTGAGGAGCTGGGCCGGATGATTCTGGCCGACAAACTGGACTGGTCCATGCAGATTCAGGCCGCGCTGGCCCCGACCTTCTGAATGCCGTCTACACCCCCTTGACACGTATGATATAATGACTATGGACGGTTCCTATTGGGGTGCACACTCTTAGGCTCCTTACTCCTCTGTAGGTGGTTATGTATGAAACATTCAGCGACGCGGGGGACCCGGCATTAGCCGGGTCCCCTCCCTTTTGGGGTGTTGCTGCACCTTCTGAGGGGCGCGCACCCTTGAAAACCGACCTCGAATATGCTATCATTACCCCAATTCGGTTAGGACTCTTTGCTCGGCCGACACGCTGCTTTCCCTGATCTCGGACACCGATAGGACCTAATGTATCCAGATAGCGAGATTCTCTTTCCGCCCCGCTGTATCGAGCAACTTGGTGATTTGCGAGGCCCTAAGTGGCAGGCTCTGGTACGCCGCATCTCGCAACTGCCACAGAATCATGGGGAGGTCCTGGCCTTCGGTCTGATGATGGTCCGATTGGGTAGTTGTCTCACCTGTGACCTGGACAGTTACCGTGCTTCCTTGGGGTGCTGCACATGTGCTCGTCGAACCGTCAGCGGCTACAAGGAAAACGACACGTCACTGATCGAGGTCTACAGGAACTCCCTGGATGAGGTGCTCGTGTTCATTCAGCAGGAACAGCCGCCATCGGTGGCCCTCCTCATTGAAGAAGACCTGACCATCGTACCAAGCAAGGTACCCCTCTCTTAGCATATGCAGTCCAGGCGCCTCCGTCGCTGGCTTGGCTCCATCCGAGGGATTGCGACGCCAGCCCGCACCACGCTAATCCGTGCCGCGCTTCTGAGCGGCCTGCTTCTGAGCGCGCTGATGCTGTCGGGCTGCCGGTCGCCGCAAGCGATCATGGTCCAGACCACCGGCGAGGAGACACGCCTGGCGCAAGTCCGTGGCATGGCCCAATGGGCTCTGGGGTGGCTGCGCCCCCTCCCCAACACAGCTCCGGATGTAGCCGTTGGTTTCACAGATCTTCCCCCGTTCGGCGTCAATACCTTCCTGGAACAGGAAGTGGAGATCGAGAAGCGCGAACAGTCTCTCCGGATGATCGCAGATGCCGGCTTCCAGTGGATCCGGCAGTCCTTCCCCTGGTATGACATTGAGATCCACGACCGAGGCGATTTCGAGGATCGCCGCCACGAACCGTATCGCTCGGCCTGGGACAAGTACGACACCATCGTCGAGCTCGCAGAAGCCCACGAGCTAGCGATCATCGCGCGCCTGGAGGCACCCCCGGACTGGAGCCGCGCCCACGGCACGGACCATGGCGCATTTGCCCCGCCTGACAACTATCAGGATTTCGCCGACTATGCAGCAGCTGTGGTCGACCGCTACCGCGGACGCATCCGCTTCTACCAGATCTGGAACGAACCCAACATCTATCCTGAATGGGGTAACCAGCCCGTGGACCCGGAGGGCTACACCGCGTTACTTTGCCTGGCCTACCAGCGCATCAAGGCGATCAACCCGGATGCCGTGATCATCAGCGGCGCGATGGCGCAGACATCAGAGCTGGGCACGCAGGATCCCAACCATCATGGCAACAACCTGATGGATACGATCTTCCTACAGCGGATGTATGCCGCTGGGGCCGGCGACTGTTTCGACATCGTGGCGGTCAACAACTATATGCTGTGGTCGGGGCCGACCGATCATCGAATGACCCAGCGCGAGATCAACTTCTCGCGCCCGATGTGGGTGCGGGATGTGATGGTCGCAAATGGGGACGCAGCCAAGCCCATCTGGCTCAGCGAGATGAACAGCAATGCCGCCCCTGAGGGTATCCCCGACCGGTTTGGGCGTGTCACGCTGGATCAGCAAGCCCGCTGGGGGCCGTTGGCCTACGAGCGCATCCAGAGAGAATGGCCCTGGGTCGGGGTCGCCACCGTATGGTTCTTCAAACGCGCCTCAGACCAAGAGCAGGCACAGCCTTTCTACTACTTCCGCCTGGTCGAGCCCGACTTCACCCCGATGCCGGTCTATGACTCGCTGTCCGCCTATCTCAACGCACTGGAACCCACCCTCTACGCTGGGGTACACCAGGAGACGGCCTGGCCTCTGATCTACGCCGGGGCCTGGGAAGATGTCGAAGATGTCACGGCAACCCTGGGAGGCTACCGTCGCGCAGCATCCGATGGCGCCACGGTCAGCCTCACCTGGGAGGGACGGCGGCTTGAGCTCGTGCCGGGCCCCGGACAGGGCTTGATCCAGATCACGGACGAAACCGGCGCTGTCCGGGAGTTAGCCCTCAACGGAAAGCCCGTCACGCTTGCCAATGCACTCCTGTCACAGCGCCACCACGTGACCGTGAGGCACCTTAACGGCGACATCTCCATCGACCAGATCGTCATCCGCTAAGCCACTCGCACGGCGCTGCCGAGCCATCATCCCACGGCACCGGAACCCACTCCGCACAAACCATGCTCAAACGCAGGGCACACTCGCAAACCATCTGTTCTGCGGTATAATAGCCATTCGGAAACCCCCGACGTTTCCTTAATTGTCCAGGGAGGTATAGGGTTCTTGGCTGAAGAGTTCTCCCAATCAGACCAGACAGACACCGGCATCGGCACCGTCAAGCCCATCAACATCCAGGAGCAGATGCGTTCTGCTTATCTCGACTACGCCATGAGCGTCATCGTGGCGCGGGCGTTGCCCGATGCTCGGGACGGGCTCAAGCCCGTCCAGCGTCGCATTCTCTACGCGATGCAGGATATGGGGATCCGGCCCAACGGACCTCACAAGAAATCCGCGCGTATCGTGGGTGAAGTGCTGGGCAAGTACCACCCACACGGTGATAGCGCTGTCTATGAAGCTATGGCGCGTATGGCGCAGGACTTCTCTGTGCGCTATATGTTGGTGGACGGTCAGGGCAACTTCGGCTCCATCGACGGTGATTCTCCGGCTGCGATGCGGTACACCGAGGCTCGCCTGGCCCCCATCGCAATGGAGCTACTCAGCGACCTTGAGAAGGACACCGTCGACTGGATCGAGAACTTCGACGGCAGCCTCAATGAGCCTACCGTGCTACCGGCAAGGTTCCCCAACCTTCTGGTCAACGGCGCATCCGGTATCGCCGTGGGTATGGCGACCAACATTCCCCCGCACAATCTTGGCGAAACGGTGGATGCCCTCGTCCATATACTGGACAACTGGGAACGCCGCAGCGATATCAGTGTCAATGAACTGCTGCAGTACATCAAGGGCCCTGACTTCCCGACCGGGGGCCAGATTCTGGGCAAGGATGCCATCATCAAAGCCTACGCCACCGGACGCGGCAAAGCGATTGTGCGCGCCGTCGCCGATATCGAGGAGATGCGCGGCGAGCGGTTCCGCATCATCATCACCGAGATTCCCTACCAACTCAACAAGACCCACCTCCTGGAGCGCATCGCAGGGCTGGTCCGCAAGGGTCGTCTGGATGAGATCAGCGACCTGAGAGATGAATCCGACAGAGAGGGAATGCGCATCATCGTCGAACTCCGGCGTGGCACACAGCCGCAGAAGGCGCTCAATCGTCTGTACAAGCACACGCTGCTGCAGACAACATTCGGCATCCAGATGCTGGCCTTGGTGGATGGCGTCCCTCGCGTCCTGCCGCTCAAGCGCTTGCTCCACATCTTCCTGAACCACCGCATTGAGGTCCTGGTACGACGCACCCAATATAACCTGAACAAGGCCCAACAGCGCGCACACATCCTCGAAGGACTGCTCATCGCCCTCGATCACCTGGACGCCGTCATCCGCACGATCCGCGAGTCGCCTGATGTCGATGTTGCGCGCACGCGGCTGATGGAGCAGTTCGGGCTCACCGAAGTGCAGGCCCGGGCCATCCTGGATATGCAACTGCGCCGGCTGACCGGCCTGGAGCGCCAGAAGCTGGAAGATGAATACGCCGAACTCAAGAAGACCATCGCCTATCTCGAGGGATTACTGGCATCCCCGCACCAACAGCGCTATGTCATCCGGGCCGATCTGCTGGACCTGAGGGAGAGGTACGCCGATCCACGGCGCACCAGGATCCTACCCCACGCCGACGGGACCTTCAACGAAGAGGATCTGGTCACCAAGGAGGACGTCCTCGTCTCGGTCACGCATCGTGGTTACATCAAACGTGTGCCCTGGTCGGTGTACAGGGCGCAGGGCCGCGGTGGACGCGGTGTGCGCGGCATGGCGACCGGAGATGAAGATCAAATCCGGTTGCTGGTCTCGGCTGGCAGCCATGACACGCTCCTGTTCTTCACCGACCACGGCAAGGTCTACCAGCAGAAGACCTACCAGATTCCGGAGGCAGGTCGAACTGCCAAGGGTGCGCTGTTAGCCGGCATTATGGCGATCAGCCCCGAGGAGCACGTCACGGCGATAGTGAGCGTACCCGACTTCGAAGAGGCCCGGTACGTGATGATGATCACGCGCCGAGGCACTACGAAGCGCGTGGCGCTACGGGAATTTGAGTCGGTGCGTCCAAGCGGCCTCATCGCCATTCGGCTTGACGACGGTGACGAATTGGGTTGGGCACGGCTAACTCAGGGCAATGACGAACTGATCCTGGTCACGGAACAGGGCAAAGGGATCCGCATCGCCGAACAGGATGTCCGCGCGATGGGGCGCATGGCGCGCGGGGTGCGGGCTATGAGGCTCGCGGCTGAAGACCGTATCGCCGTAGCAGAAGTGATCGAGCCGAATGGAAAACTGTTCCTGAGCTCCAGCAGGGGCTATGGGCGATGCACCGATCTGAAGGAGTTCCACACGCAGCATCGTGGCGGCAAGGGAGTCAAGGCGTACAGAATCACGGAGGCAACAGGCGCCATTGTGGATGGCCGGGTGGTCCAAGACGAGGACGAGATCACGCTGATGTCGGAAAGCGGCATCATCTTGAGGACCAAGATTGAACGTGTCCCGGTTATGGGGCGGTACACGCACGGAGTGCACATGATGGACCTCAAGGAGGGTGACAGTGTAGCCACGATTGCACGTCTCCTCGACGATCAAGACGACGCAGGTGACACCGAAGCGGAACAGGTCCTGTCCGAATTCCCGGATGCTGCGAATGACACCGGGGGGCTTGGTTTGATCGAAGCCGAAGATGACCTTGCCGAGATCTAGGACGACGATACGTTGCCGGACATCGGCCCGGCATTGTGACCGGGATGTCCTAGAGCAACGGCACCTGCTCAAGGCGCAAAGGTGAGCCAAAGGCGAACCCGAGGGGAGTCCCAGGAGATAGCTATGTCTGAAGAGACTCGGGGCACATCACACGCTGGGACCCGTCCGAACTCCGGACAGCTGATAGCACTCCTGCCGGAAGCAGATGCCGGCGAACTGGCAGAGACCTTGGTAGCGTTCGCCAACTCGGATGGCGGCACTATCTATATCGGTGTCGCCGAGGGAGGCGTGCCTACAGGCTACGACTTCGCTGAGGAAATCGCCGCTGCTGTAGAACAATCCGAACTCAGATGCCGGCCTCCGGTTCTGGCCAATTGGATCCAGACCGAAGTTGCCGGCAGGTTTGTCTTTGTGGGCCACGTCACCCGCAGTCACGAGCTGCACAGCCTCGACGATGGCCGGGTGCTCGTCCGCGCGGGCGTGCAGAACCGGACCCTCTCCGGACAGCAAATCGTGCAGGTCGCCGCCAGCCGTTCTACCGGCGACTACGAAGTGCAACCAGTCCCTGGAGCAACTCGCGCCGACTTCGACGACGATGTCCTCGGCGCGTTCCTCAAGGTCTGGCAAGAACGCCAGGCGCGCCAACTGACACGTCCCGTGGACGATCTGCTTACCGAGAAAGGGTGGCTGTTGCCGAATGGGCGGCCCACCGTTGCCGGCATCCTCCTGTTCTGCAAGACCCCGGAAACCTTCGTCCCACGCTGTGGCGTGACCTTTGTGAAGTTCGACGGGCAGGGCGCTCGGCGAACGGAAGACACGCCGAGCTATGGCCGCCGCGTGGAGATCGCCGGACCCCTCGCCCACGTCATTACGCGTACGCACGACATCTTGAACGAGGAACTCCATCTAGGCGCGGTCGTCCGCGGCCTCAAACGTGAGGAACAGTGGACCTACCCGCCGATGGCGATCCGCGAGGCCCTCGTGAACGCGGTGGCACACCGCGACTACCGGCTCAGCGGCCGCGCGATCGTGGTGAAGATGTACGCCGATCGTCTGGAGATCAGCAGCCCCGGCGGCCTGCCCGGCTACATCACGCTGGACAACATCGTTGACGAGCACTTCTCCAGGAACCCGCGCATCGTCAATGGGCTCTACCAATGGGGTCACATCGAGGAATTGGGCATGGGTGTCGACTTGATGCTTGAGGAGATGGTCAACGCCGGGCATCCCCCGCCACAGTTCGGGGCCAAGGAAGCCTCATTCACGGTCACGTTCAGGAGCGAACACGTTCGCGAACCACGGATTGCCAGCACGGCCGACCTGACGACGAACGAGCGACAAGCCAAAGCTCTCCAGTATCTTGAGAGAAACGACCGGATCCGCAGCCGGGACTATCAGGAGTTGTGTCCGGACGTGACCCCAGAAACACTCCGGCTCGATCTCGCCGATTTCGTCGAACGCGGCATACTGCTGAAGATCGGGCGCAAGCGAGGCACTTACTACATCCTCAAGTGATCTGTCAGGAGAAGCAGGAACTGCCACATCCTGACACGCGGGCGCTTACCGGGAGGCACCCGCGTGCTTGCCCAATGTCTGCAGCAATCCCGGATAGCCGAACGAATCCGTGGGCCCAAACGTTGGTGGCGCCGAACCATTGAGGACCGCACGCGCGACCAGCTCCAAGGTGCTTTCCAGCTTCTCAGGGCGCCCCTTGGCCTCGAACCCCAAAGTCCACCAGAGCGTCTTCTTGACACGCACCTGCGTGAGTTCGACAGAACACCCACTCTCCGCATCAGCATCGCCGGATAGGGCGATGAGCTTTCCCTTGGGACTGATGCTATACGTTATCACACGGCGCTTCTTCCGCACCGCGATCCAGTCATCGAGGGACTCGAAGGCCTCGCCCCGTCGTTGTGCATCAGCCAGCGGGAAGCCCCACTTGCGCCAGGTCTCGACGTATCCGTCCCAGCCGGGGCCAAACGAGATCAGCCGCCGCTCTCCCTGACGCTGCTTGACCTCGACGCGCCCCTCACGAAACTTGATCCCCAGCGCATCTGTGTCACGTTCCAATAGATAGTGGTCAATCCGCAGCGGCTGGGGCTCTGCCTCGACCCCATCCTTGGCGGCGAGCTTCCTGAACCAGGAACGCAGCTTCGCAGGGGTCTTGCCCTTATGAAACCATCGTACTTCAGCAGTCGAAAGCACCGGAGTGTCCTCCTCGGACCGGTTGACGTCCCGCAACCCTGGGATAGAACGCAGCATGCTTCTGCTTCCGATGCTGGCGCTCACGCGGGAAAAGGCGAGCGTGCACCAATGAGCCGGCACCAGGTCTGAACCGGCTGATGAGAGCGTACGATCGATGGCCTGACCTCATCCTTGCCGTATGTCTGGCTGGTGCCGTTGCGGACTGCCTCGACAGCCAGGCACCGCCTGATGGTAACACGAAACCCCAACAGGCCTACCGCACCGAAAGCGCCGCCACCGTGCCGCTCCCTGACCTGGCGGCCAGCTAGCGTTCACCCGGGATGGCGCGCTCTTCACCACCGACACTAACGGCACCGACGAGCAGGCCGTCGCCCTGACGATCAACGTCTCCGACAGAGCTGCCTGGTCGCCAGACAGCGCCTCGATCGCCTTCACCTCCAACAGCAGCGGCAACAGCGACATCCATCTGATCACTGCGGACGGTGCGTCCATCGCTCAGCTGGCGGTATCTCCGAGCAGCGAAGATCTCGCCGCCTGGCTGCCCCGGGCGCCCTCCGCCGATCCGGCTAATCTTCAGGCACCAGGTCAGCAAGCTGCCCACACGTCCCAGCGTTGAACCAGTCCTCGACTAGATGGAATGAGATGGAAAAGGGCGACGGCAGTCCGAGCGAGCCCGCCTGCAGCTCATCACGGATGACCTCCCGCGTGAACCACTTCGCATCCTCCAGCTCGCCATCATTGAGCCGGATGTCCAAGGTGGCCGCCTCTGCCGTGTAGCCGATCATCAAGGACTGCGGGAATGGCCAGGGTTGCGAAGAGTGGTAGACCAGGGAGCGGATATGAATGCCGGTCTCTTCCTCGACCTCGCGCGCGACGGCGGTCTCAAGACACTCCCCCGGCTCGACAAAGCCTGCGATATTGGAGTATCGCCCCTTGGGCCATCTAGCTTGCCGGCCCAGCAAACAGCGGTCCCCTGCGGTGACAAGCACAATGATCGCCGGATCGACGCGCGGAAAACTGATCTGCCCACAGGCCTCATTCGTGCAGCGGGAGACATAG
>CBFCZM010000015.1:0-16625 GCA_965602565.1 uncultured Anaerolineae bacterium | reverse complement strand
GCCAGACTCTCCAGGTCGGTCTCGCCAGTGGGCTGAGCCTGCTCCGGCGGTGCTTTCAGATCGGGTTCACTGTCTGACATCTAGTGTCCTCTGTGCTCTCCCGCGGCCACCTCGGCCGGGGTGCCTGCCAATTCAGCTGGAGAGAGATCCTGCACGATCAACAATGGGGAGGTGCCATAGGTGACGAGATTGAGCGCGACGCTGCCATATGGCCATTTGGTCCCGCCCGAATGGCCGTGAGCACTTAGCACGACCAGGTCCACGTTCTCCTGAGTAATCAACTCATGCAGGGCTGCTGCGGTGCTAGCGTTGACAAGCAGGCGCGTCTGGGCCTCCAGCGACGGCGGGGTCTGAATCTGCTCCAGGTACTTGGAGGCCTTCAACTGATTGCGCTTTGCGATCCGATCTGCAAGTTCGACGTCCTCTCGCACGGGAGGAGCACGACGAATCATTTCCGGTCTGTGCGCTACGTGCGCGAGCAAGAGCCGGGCCTCGTGAGAATGGGCTAAGGTGATCGCCAGCGGTAGAGCGCATTCAGCTCTCTGAGAGCCATCCAGCGGGACCAGCAGCCGCTGGTAGTGCAAACCGGCTAGATCGTGGGTCACAGGCTGGTAGGCCCGCACGATCATCGTCGGCATGTAGGCGCGCAGGATGACCTTTTGGACGATGCTACTGACATTCCAGCCGCTCAAGCCACTCTGCCCATGGCTGCTGAGAACGAGTAGATTGACATCATGGGAATGGGCGAACTCGATGATGCCCTCCGCCACAGAACCTTCCACGAGCGCGCTATCCGCCCGGGTGCCGGCTTCCCACAAGCGCGTCGTGCACTTATCCAGGTAAGTCTGCGCCTCGGTCTTGGCGATGTGCCAGTCCAGTGGATCAACGGGGCGGACCCGGTCGGCAGGAGAAGGCGGCGCCAACACCCGCAGCAGCGTAACTTGAGACTCGAAAGCCTGGGCAATAGCCGCGGCATGGGGCAGGACACACTCGGCGAGATGGGATCCATCCAAAGGAACGAGAATATGGTTCGGCATGGCTATTCCTTCCTCCCAGGGATGTAGTGAGGCGGGCAACATGCCGCGGTTGGAGAGTCTGACAGTGGTCGGCGTAGTGCTAGGGAACGACGGTGGAGCTAGTTTGTGGTCGGCTTGTGGGCCGCTGCCTCAGGAGACTATACGTGTAAGCCGGTTGTTTTCTTGCGCCGAAAAGCCCGATTCACGACGTAATCATCCTAGAGTGGGGCGCAGATAGCGGTGTTGGTGATTTGCTAGCCCGACAGCTTGATCGTCGTGTGTAACTGACGTTGGCGTTTCTCACCCAGGTGTAGATCCGCATCGCTGTGACCAGAGACATAACAAGAATATCATGTCTTTGCATCATGCGCAACCATGCGGTGGGCCTGAGGGCATTCCAGAATGGAGGAGAATGCCCAAGAAAGGCTTCTTGCTGGACCACCGAGTTGTCTGCTACGCATTCTGGAGCACGCGGCCGGCTACCCGGCCGCGTGGAGTTCGGGAGCTGATGATGGTAGGCACTGTGATCGCTTGTGGGCCAAAGTTGCACTGCGGTGGTCAGATCGAGGCAGTACACAGCTGTTGGGTGCCCCTAGACTGAAACACTCCTACTACGGTTCAGCTGTGCCGGCGCCCTCGCTCTCGATCCTCGTCGTCATCACGGACAAACGTGTTCAGGACGATGCTCACGATGCTGACGATGATGGCGCCCCAGAATGCCGGCCAGAATCCCTCGATATAGAAGCCGAAGCCGAAGACGTTGTTGGCGAGGGCGGACGAGATGAGCAGTGTGATCGCATTGACGACCAGCGTGAAGAGCCCGAGGGTCAGTAGAATCAATGGGCAGGTCATGAGTTTCAGGAGCGGGCGGATGAGCGCATTGACCAGGCTCAGAATGACGGCCATCGCGGCATACACCGTCCATCCTCGGCCATCATCAACATGGATGCCCGGCACGAACCAGGCGGCGGCCAGAAGCGACAGGGCACTGATTGCCCAACGGATGAGCAGCTTCATGTAAGTCCTCCTCTTATACTAGGGATGCCTCTGTTACTCTACTACGGAATACCGTCGCGTGAAGTTTCGGCGTGCCCTGAACTTGCCTGGTAGTATGAATCAGGTATGATCCACAGCAGGTTACGATGCTTATGGAAGACGAGGTCGTAGGTCAGATGGCTGCATCCCACCTAGATGACGAGCCGCCTCTTGAGGTTACCCTGGCCGAGGCGAACCGCCAGCTGAATGAGCGCCTGCAGGAAATCAACACGATCTATACGGTTGGCAAGTCAGTGGCCTCCTTGCTGGACGCACGAGAGATCCTGGATCGTGTGGTTCTGGCTGCGGTGAACCTGACACAGGCCGATGATGGGTTTGTCGTGATGCAGGAGGGAGACCGGCTGTTTCTGCGCGTCGTGAAGCACAAGGACAGCAGATACACGGACCATCTCCACGATGAGACTTCAGATAGGGTAGCGTGGCAGGTGATCCGGTCGGGCCGTCCCGCGATGCTCCACCGCGAGACGCGGCTTTCCACCGGACTCCTTGTGCGTGCCCTGCTCTATGTGCCCCTTGACTCCCCCGGCGCCGGCACGATCGGCATACTTGGCGTCGTCAATCGAGTGAAGGACGAGGCGTTCTCCGAGAACCAGCTGTTTGCGGTGTCCGCGATTGCTGACTTTGCCGCGATCGCACTCGAAAACGCCCGCCTCTTTGCTCTGCGCGAGGCGGAGCGTTCGCGGCTTGGCAGCATACTGGAGCGGGCGGCGGAAGCGATTATCATCTCGGATGCCCGCAACCGGTTGTGGCTGTGGAGCGACACGGCTGCGCGCTTGTTTGGGATCGACGCCGAAGCTCAGGGCCGCCTGCTGGAGGATTATGTCGACAACGAGGAGCTCCGCTCACTCTTTTCCCGGGCTGGGCTGGACGGCGGCGTGGTCCATTCCGAGGTTACGCTTGATGACGGCCGGGTCTACAACGCTCAGTTGAGCACGATTGAGACAGTCGGCCACGTTGCGGTGATGCAGGAGATCACCCACCTAAAGGAACTTGACCGCCTGAAGTCTGAGTTTGTCTCGACCGTCTCTCACGACCTGCGCACGCCGCTGACGACCGTCCAGGGGTATGTCGAGCTTCTTCAACGTGCCGGCCCCCTCAATGAGATGCAGCAGAACTTTGTGACCCGGGCTCTTGGCAGCCTGTCTAGTGTCACGGCGCTGATCTCAGACTTGCTCGACATAGGCCGGATTGAGGCCGGCTACGATCTTGAGATGCAGAAGGTACGGCTGGACGAGCTGATCCGGATGACCGTGGACGCCACACAGACGCATGTCTTTCGTGTCGGTATCGGTCTGACCGCTGATCTGCCCCGGTCACCCCTGTGGGTGTGGGGCAACACACGGCGACTTCGTCAGGTCCTGGACAATCTCATTAGCAATGCGGTTAAGTACAATCGACCGGCGGGATGGGTCAAGGTCGCGGCGCGTCAGGATGACGACCACATCGTCGTGCGGGTGAGCGATTCCGGTATCGGCATACCGCCTGAAGAAGAGTCCAGAATCTTCGACCGCTTCTACCGGATTCAGAGCCCTGTGGCCGAGGACGTGGAGGGCACAGGGCTGGGTTTGGCCATCGTGAAATCGATCATCGAGAAGCACAAGGGACGCGTCTGGGTGGATAGTGTCCCGGGCGAAGGCAGCGCGTTCACCTTCGTGTTGCCGAAGTACAGCTCTTCCAGCTGAGACCCCGCCTCCTCAAGAGCAGGCCTGCTCTTGAGGAGGTCTACACGGCTGTCGCCGCAGATCCCTCTAACGCATGGCCCGGGGGCTTTATCTGATCCGGTGGTACCAGTGCGTGGATCGTGATATCCCCGAACATCTCGGTCTGTAGGGCGGAGATGCTCTGTTGTTTGATCAACTCCAGGATGGCCTGCAGTGTGACGACTGCCTCAAGGCGCGACGGGGTGTCGCTGAGCAGCCGGCGAAAGGTGACACGGGCCCAGCTCCCAAGACGTCGGCCAATGAGTGAGATCTGATCAACAATCGAGATTCCGGCGCGTTGGATCGCGTCCTCCGGTCGCGGGGCCTCTGTCGGATAGAGCATCGCTTCTGCTACGCGCTTCAGGACATCCAGGCGGAGCCTTGAGATGTCCATCGAGATCCGCCTGGGGCTGGGGGAGGTGCTGGTGCGGATGTAGTCGCGCAGGCCTTCGTGATCGCGCTGTCGTAGCCATCCTGCCGCCGCCTTGAACTGCCGGTAGGCGCGCAGTTGGCGAATCAACTCCTCGCCAACATCCTCTTCCTGCTCATCAGGGTGGGCTGAAGCCGGTGGCTTCGGCAGCAGTGCGCGGGACTTGATCCACAGAAGTCTGGCTGCCACAGACAGGAATTCGGCTATGATCCCAATCTGCTGATTGGCGCGCATCCGCTCGATGTGCGCCAGGAAGTCGTCCGTCACCTGGGCCAGAGCTACTTTTGTGATATCGAGTTCCTTCGTCTCGATGAGTCTCAAGAGTAGGGCCAACGGACCTTCGAAGACGGGCGTATGGACCTCGTACCCGACATCTTGTGCTGCGTGGATGATCTTCGTATCAGGCATATCCCACACAGCATAGATGAAACCCCTAGAACTGCAACCCGATTCTTGAGATAACGATGGCGATTCCGGCCTGAGATTTGGGATAATTGGGTTATCTTGGGATAAATGGCTGCTGTTGCTTGGGATAATCTGTGGTATCATCCGACTTGTTGTCGCCGAGCGCCATACGGATACGCTAAAGAGATGTCGTGACATGATTGTCTTGCTGGTGCAGTTGTTGGTCGTGTTAGGCCTGCTGCTGTGGGCAGATCGATGGCTGCATCAACACCTTCAAGGCGTCATGCTCCTCTTGACAGGTGACGACGACATCGCTCTCTGGCTCTACGCTATGGTACTGCTGCCCGGTGTGGCGCTCCACGAATTGAGCCACGCAGTGGTAGCTGGAGTTGTCGGTGTGAAGATTGGGCGCATCAACATCTTCCCCTACCGCTCCGGCAAGCGAATCCAGCTCGGTTATGTCCCCGTTCAAGAGACCGACTTCATCCGTGCCAGTCTGATAGGCGGTGCCCCCCTGGTTGCCGGCAGTATAGCGGTTGTCGCCATCGGCTATCTGGTCTTCGGCACGCCCGAGATCATCGCAGCACTGTCGGAGGGGGCGTGGTGGGCCGGATTGCAGAACCTGGCACAGATGCTGCAGGCGCCGGATGTCTGGGTGTGGGTCTACCTGGTGTTCGCGATCGGCAATACGATGCTGCCGAGCCGTTCGGATATCCATGCCTGGCCGTTCACGGCATTCGCCGCCGTGGTCGTTGCCGGAATCCTCGTCGTACTTGGCGGCACCTCATTTCTGCTGAAAGGTGCCGGCCAGTTCCTGACTGTCGCGGTGCGGTGGCTGGTGCTGCTGGGGGCCAGCGTTTTGCTTGCGGATCTGCCGATCTTTGCGGCACTGTTTCTGCTACAGAAGCTGATCGAGCGCGTTCGGAACGTGCGGATCGAGTACAGGTAGGTCGAGCTATGCTAAAGGGGGCACTATGAGAGCACGTTGGCCGGCTTTTGTCATTCTCATCGTCTATTTCATTGTGGGCAGTCTCTATGCCGCGGCGACACCCGTCTGGCAGGCGCCGGATGAGCCGGCGCACTACAACTACGTGCGCTCCCTCGCGACAGGGGAGGGTTTCCCGAAGATTGAGCCTGGTGACTACGACCAGGCCTACCTGAGTGAATTGACCTCCAGAGGGTTCCCCGCGGAGCTTTCTGTCGCGCCCCTCGAATATGAGGATCATCAGCCGCCGTTGTATTACCTGCTTGCTGTGCCGGCTTATTGGGCGTCCCAGGGATCAGTTCTCGTGTTGCGTTTGTTCTCCGTTCTGCTGGGGTGTGGTGCTGTGGCGATGGTGATGACCATTATCTATGAGTTCTGGCCCTCGCAGCCGGGGATTGCGTGGTTCGGCGGGGGCCTGGTGGCGTTTACTCCCCAATTTGTCGCGATTACCGCCGCCGTCAGCAACGACGTGCTGGTCTTCGCGCTGCTGTGGCTGTGGCTCTGGCTGGCCCTGCGCTATCTGCGGGGGATGGTCTCGCCGTGGGTGCTGGGGGCTGTTGCCGGCGCCGTGCTGCTGACCAAGAGCACCGGCTACGGCGTTCTGCCTCTGACACTGTTGATCGTCTATCTGCGATACCGCCGCACTGGCATGCCGCGATCATGGGGTCTGCGGCAGCTGGTGGCGCTGTTTGTCCCGGCGCTGGGCCTGGGAGGCTTGTGGTGGATCCGCAACCTGATCATCTATGGCTGGCCCGATGTGATGGGCCTCCTCCAACACGCCGTCGTCGTCGTCGGCCAGCCGCGGACGCTTGATTGGATCGCCGACCAGGGGTTTGTGCCCTTCCTGCGTGGTGCTGCGTGGACGGTCTTCCGTTCGTTCTGGGGACAGTTCGGGTGGATGGGTGTGGTTGTGGATCAGCGCATCTACCAGGGATTGGCGATTTTCTCTGTTCTGACGGTCTACGGGGCTCTCCGGCTGTTGGTGGAGGCGCTGCGGCGCGGACTCGAGCCCCGCCAGCGAGACGCGCTGATTCTGTTGGGGACCGCCGCCGTGATCACGCTTGTGATGTTCTTGGGCTACAATGTCGCGTTCGTCCAGCACCAGGGACGCTATCTTTTCCCGGCGCTACCGTTGCTGACCTTGGGGGCGGCTCTGGGGTGGCAACGTCTGTTGGAGCCGCGGTTGGCGGTGATATCGGCCATGATCCTGGCTATCGTCACGATCGGGGTCGGGCTCTTTGGGCTGGCTGCAGGTGATATCCCGGTGTGGTTCATCGCGATGCTGGGCGTGACGGTCATTGGGCTGCCGGTGATGGCGTTTGTCCCGGACCGGCTTCGGCGCGTCTTGGGCGCGGGAGGTTTGCTGGGAGCCGTTGCTTTGGACCTATGGTGTCTGTTTGGCTTCATTGTCCCGATGCTATCATAGGCCGCATTCCGGGAATGCGCCCTGGCAGTGTGGGCTCTGACTGTGGTGGGCATAGTGATCGATTGCCGGTCAGAACTGCACTGTCGTACGGAGCTACTCCTGGAGATACGGTTGACTGGGAGTCCATAGTGACACTAGAGCCTGGTTTGGTGGCTGAGATCACACACGTTGTGGCCGAGCAAGACACGGCAGCCACCTATGGTAGCGGGCTGGTGCCTGTCTTGAGCACCCCGCACTTGATTGCGTTGATGGAGGCTGCGTCGCAGGCGGCGATCGCGCCGCTTCTGGCGCAAGGCGAGAGCGCGGTCGGCATCCACGTGGACATGAAGCATCTGGCGGCAACCCCTGTGGGGAAGGAAGTGCGCGTGCGTGCTGAGTTGGTTGAGGTCAATGGCCGGCGCTTGAGCTTTCACGTCGAGGCGTGGGATGAGGTAGAGCGCGTCGGTGAAGCTGATCACCAACGGTTTGTGATTGACACAGCCCGGTTTATGAGTCGGGTGGCGGCGAAGAGGGGAGACATAGAGGTTGGGCCCCGAGGCTGAGTGCGCAGAGGAAGCCGTCGCCGCCGGAAGCTGTGACGGTTTCCTCGCGGTGAAGTACGAAGAGGTCTACGCGGTGCTCTGCGCACACTTGCAGGAGCAGCGGCACAACGATCCCGGCTTCACGGTACACGGCGTCCGCGGGTTCCTCAAGGACGCCTACGTCCGGATGGGCAACGACTGATCGGCAACGGGCCTTTGTTTGAAGCCACACAGTCGGCGACCATTGCGGCGCATGAAGTGGTCCTCGCCGAGTGGCTGGATGAGTTGGCGGAGCAGGACGGCTGAGTGCCCTGGGCCGGTGCGAGATCTTCCCTCGAAGTCAGCCCGGAGCCTTTGCCCCAAGGCGGGTGTATCAGATCTGTAACGGGTGTGCCACAACGTCGCAACCAGCAATAGCTAGACTGGGAGCATGGGTTCTACAGAGGACAGCGAACTGGGAGGCCCCAGGTGGATACCGCAAGATTACTCTTGGTCGACGATGACGAGGCCATCACTGAGAACCTGGGGCCGTTCCTGTCACGAACAGGATTCGACGTCACTGTGGCTCACGATGGCGTCGATGCACTGCAGAAGATGGCGCGTGTCAAGCCCAACCTGATTGTGACCGACGTGATGATGCCCCGGATGGACGGGCGAGCCTTGTTGCGAACATTGCGCCAAGAAGGCGACTGGACCCCCGTTATCCTGCTCACGCGTGTGGGCGAAGCCACCGAGCGGGCGATGGCGCTGGAAGAGGGTGCGGATGATTATCTCAACAAACCCTTTGACCCCCACGAATTGGTCGCCCGCATCCACGCGGTGCTCCGCCGGGCGCGCCCCAACAAGCCCCCGCTGGCAACGGCATCACATCTCACTTCGGGAGATGTGCGCCTGGAGCGGCTGTCGCGCCGGGCCATTCTCAACGACCGCGAAGTTACCCTGACGCCCAAGGCTTTCACGCTGTTGGAATACATGATGACGCACCCCGACGAGGTGCTCACCCGCGAGCGCTTGCTGGACGTCGTGTGGGGATGGGACTACGCGGTGGGAAGCCGTGCCGTGGACACCCGGGTCGCCGAGCTACGCCGCAAGCTGCACGATGACGCGACGGACCCGCGCTACGTCGAGACGGTGTCGGGCGTCGGCTATCGCTTCGTCGGCGACGTGGAGGGCACATAGATGCGCGGGGGGCACAATAGTGCGCCAAGCTGGCGTTGGCTCCTCGCCCTGATCCCCACGCTGTTGGGCGCCATCGTCTCAGCCCTCTTGAAGCGTGCATTGACCGCGCAGTACGTGCCGCAACTCTATCTCAGAGCCGATATCGTTGCATTGAGCTGGGTCGTGGGGATAGTGATAACGTTGGTGTTGGCCGCAATTCTCGCTGCGCAGCTGTGGAACGAGCGCCGTGTGACAGCTCGAGTCACTGCGGTACGCCAGCAATCCGCCGAAGAGCGGCGGCGCTTCCTGCGGCGGCTGGACCACGAAATGAAGAACCCTCTCACTGCCATTCAGGCTGCATTGGCGAACCTGGCCTACGCAGACACTCTGGAAACACAAGTGAAATCCCTCGACAGCGTGAAGGCGCAGGTGCAACGCGTCAGCGGCTTGGTCGCCGACCTGCGCAAGCTCGCCGAGCTGGAAACCCGCCCGTTGGAATCTGGCCCAGTCAACCTGACGGAGCTGCTGGAAGAAGCGATGCTCGTCGCCCAAGACCGCCCCGAGACCCCTGAGCACACGATTGCGCTCACCGTGCCGCAAGCGCCGTGGCCGCTGCCCGAGATCTCAGGCGACCGGGACCTCATCTTCCTCGCCGTCCACAACCTGCTGAGCAACGCGCTCAAGTTCACGCGTCCCGGTGACACCATCGAGTTGCGGGCTTTTGAGGACGGTCACACCGTCGTCATTGAGGTAGCCGACACCGGCCCCGGCATCCCCGAAGACGAACAGACCCTGGTGTGGGAGGAACTCTATCGGGCCCAGGCCACGCGCGGCATTCCCGGCAGCGGCCTGGGGTTGGCGCTGGTGCGCGCCATCGTCGAGCGACATGGTGGGCAAGCAGCACTGCGCAGTCGAACAGGCCGAGGAAGTGTGTTTACCCTGCGACTGCCGGTGAGATAGGGCGAGACAGGAACCGTATGTTTGGAGACGATTCTCGGCACGTAGTTCCCTTGTGGATGGCTTCACGCTCCTCCATACCTGCCTTTCTTTTGGGCTGTATGGCCTTCCTGTTTCTTGGTTGCGGCACCTTCGAAATCGGCTTCGAACCCACACCGACACCGACGCCCAGCATCCTGCGCTATGAGAACAGCGACTACGGTTTTGCGTTCACGTATCCATCCCACTGGACACTGGAAGAGGAGGAGCACATCGTCTGGCTACGCAAGGGCACGCTGGCCCTGCGGATCGCGTACAAGGGCGTGAATGAGGCCGCACCGATTCCTCGACCCGGCAATTCCGCAACTGACGGCAGCGTCTACGCACAGAAGCTTACATTTCTGGGACAGACGATGCCCGCCGAGGCGGCGATGTACAAACGAAAGATGAAAGCGGTCTTGTATCACGCGCCTCAGCCGGTGACATCCAGTGATCTCATATTCGGCTTCTTTCTGAGAGACACGGCCGGGGACGAAACGATGGAGGCCTACGAACGTGTTGATATCCAGGACACGACGTTGGATGAAGTAAGAGAGATCCTGGAATCCTTTGAGCGCATCCCGGCGACGGTGCAAGCTACACTCACAGTCACCCCTTCACCAACGCTCTCACCCACAGAATCGCAATCGCCAACAGAGAACGCCTATCCCGGTTGGGCCAGGTACGTCAACGCGGAATACGGCTTTGCTTTCCGCTATCCCATCACGTGGACACTGGCGCAACTGGTCGGTGGGCAAGAGACACCGTTTGGGCCTACCGCCAACGCAGTTCAGCTTGTCCGTGATAGTCTCATCCTGGATATCCAGTACCAACGCGCCGGAGAGAACCGTTTCTTGGGCACCGGCGATGTGGCGGCAGGCGATATCATGGAACGCGGCCCAGTGACGTTTCTGGGAGAGCAGGTCCATCAAAGCGTGCTGGTCTTCGAGGGCAAGGACAAACGCATGTCGATGCGCCACGAGACTGATGCCCTGGAGTTCTATATCGCGTTGGGAGAGCATGCTAGACTCGACACCCCTTACGAAGCTCTCGTACTCCCGGAAGCCATACAGGCTGAAGTGGATCAAGTCCTGCGTTCGTTTGAACTGGTCTCCGGCCCGTAGGGCATTTCCAGATGGTAACACCGTTTGCCGTCGCTGTTACATGGCTGCCATCTCTGTGCAACGTCCAACGTCTATGGTAGGGGCATCGAGTTAACCAAGACAGGAGGTACGAGATGGAACTCAAACTCTCTGCGTTTGTATGTGTCGTCGTGATGTTAGTTGTTCTGCTGTTTGGTGGATGTAGCCCTGCCGAGCCACAGCCCACGCCTACCCCGACTGTCACTCCTATAGCATCAACTCCGACGGCTATGCCGCCAACGCCCACGCTCCTTCCCACGCCCGTTCCCACGCAAGCTCCCACTGCAACACCGGACCCCTATCCCGGCTGGGCGACTTACGCCAATGATGCCTACGGCTTCGCCTTCCGCTATCCGGTGACCTGGGGTCTGACGGAGATCCCCGCCGGGGGGCAAGGACCTGGTGGACTGGAAGCCAATTCGATCCGCCTGATGCGTGAAGGATTACGACTGGTCATCCAGGTCAAACGCCAGACGGAGACCTACGTAATGGGACCCAGCGGGCGCGGCGCCGGTGAGATCATTGACCGTGGTACCGTTTCGCTCCTGGGGCTCACGCTCCCCAAACACGTGCTGGTCGACCAGAGCGAGGATCAATCTGTGTTCCTCGGTGATCGCATTGATGAGCTGGAGTTCTATGTCCAGCTGGATGCCGAACTCACGCCCAGATCCGACTACCGAGTTGAACTGACCGCGGATGTGCAAGCCGAGATGGACGCGATCCTGGGTTCGCTTGTGCGCACGGTTGAACCTTCCCAACCATCCGACGACACAACGACCACTGAGACGCCGGTCTTGGGAGATACCCAGATGCGCGAAGCCGACGGTATGGCGATGGTCTACGTCCCGGCGGGAGAGTTCGCAATGGGCAGCGATGACGACGATGCCGCCTACGCCCTGGAGTTGTGTGAGCAGTACGACGTTGCCGCAGACTGCGTCGCAATGGCGGAGAACGAAGAACAGCGTGAGCAACCAGCCCATCCGGTCGCGCTGGATGCCTTCTGGATCGACCGCACCGAGGTGAGCGTCGCTCACTATCTTGAATGCGTGGATGCAGGTATCTGTCAGGAATCACCTCCTGCCGCGTGGATGCGCGGACCAATTCCTGTCAGCCCTGATCAGCCTATCACGACAGTCTTCTGGGAACAGGCTCAAGCCTACTGCGAGTGGGCTGGTGGGCGGCTGCCGACGGAGGCCGAATGGGAATACGCTGCTCGAGGACCGGAGAACCTGATCTTTCCCTGGGGTAACACGTTTGACCCGAGCCGCTTGAACTACTGCGATAGCAGGTGTGATGAAGCGTTTGTCAAGGATGATCCAATGTACCCTGAATCCTGGGCCGATACCACGGTCGACGATGGCTACGTCTATACGGCCCCCGTGGGCAGCTATCCTGATGGTGTAAGCTGGTGCGGCGCCCTGGATATGGCCGGCAACGTCGAGGAAATGGTCGCGGACTGGGATGGCATGTATACGGTGGACGGGCAGGTGAACCCCACCGGCCCCACTGGTGAAGGTGAGTTCGCGATCGCCCGGGGCGGTGCGTGGAACAGCCTCCCGTTCTTCATCCGCAGCGCCAGCCGACACCCCTTTCGCATCGGCGGTGGTGCGTCTACCCATGGATTCCGGTGTGTGGTACCGGCTAACTGATGGATCAAGAGACAGAGGGGTTTCCAATGAAACGGTCGATCCATTCACGTCTTCTATCGACCTTGATCGCTGTGGCAAGCTTGCTCGTAGCATGCAGTGGCTCAAGCGACGAGGTTGAGCGGCCCGGTATCCCGGCGGATCTTGCCGGCACCCAGTGGGTGCTCGTCTCGCTGAGCGGCGACCGCCCAATCGAAGACACCAGCATCACCCTCTACTTCGAGGAGACATTTCTCGGTGGGTCTATGACCTGCAACGGCTACGGCGGCAGCCCCGACACTGGTCGTTGCATCGCGACGTACGATGGCACGCTGACACTTCCTGGTCCACTGGCTGTGACGGTCCAATTGTGCGCAACTCCGAAGGGCGTTATGGAGCAGGAGGCGGCCTATGTCGATGCCTTGCTCAAGGCGGCAAGATATCGTGTGGTAGATGATCGACTAGAGATCGATGATGAAACGGGGGAGACTATTCTGATCTTCGCAGCTGAATAAGGTGCAACATAGGAAATCCAAGAGACCGCCTCAACGGCGGTCTTTTGCTTTGTAGTGCGCTGATTCAACACGCAGGATGGGTGTGACCGGACGGCAACCCCGTGTTTCAGAGCTGCACCTGTGCCGCCATACCTTTGCCGCACCCTGCAGATAGGATAGGAGCGAGATCAACTAACCGAACGAGAGGCTAGCAGTGAACCACAAACGATACGCTATCAGTCTTGTGCTCATCCTTGGCGTTGTGATGATCAGTGGCTGCCGTGGACCATCGGATGAACCTGCCGGTGATTGGAATACCTACAGGAACGAGAAGTATGGATACGCCTTCATGTATCCGTCGGATTGTTTCTATGGGCCGATGCCCTCGGACTGCAAAGAGAAGCCCCCGGAACAGAGACGCTCTGAGTGCTTATGCTTTCTGGATGGCACAAATCCAGACCTAGTCTTTATGCAAGCGTTCCTGGGCGAGGGTGATCGCCTGACGCTTGCCGGTCTGAACATCTCCCACTATGACACGCCTGTCTACCATCCGGCACCTGGCACGGAACTCGTGGGATGGCTCAACGAGAACTTCTCCGAGATGTTCGAGAACATTCCGGATGCGCCCAATATGGAGATAGATGGAATTCCTGCTGTACGGATCTATAGCCCTCAATCCCCCATGGCTCCGTCATTTGAGGAGATCTACTACCTACAGAACGATGAGCTCTTCCGTATCAACATGTTGGACGTTGACCATGAGGACAACAAAGTGCTGTGTGAGCAGATGCTCGCGACGTTCAGTCTTGAGGAATGACTCCGGCGTGTAACGGATAGGAAATCCACTGAGTGGTCGGGCGTGTCTATTGCCCAAATCAGGATCCTGGTCACTCGGCCAGGATCTTGATTCACGACCTGGCCTAGCAGTCTGTCGGAGAAGTCGAGAAACCCGGTTTTTCGATCCGGAAAGTGGCTGCTTTGCCGTGAAGCTGCCACACAGAGGGCCAAAACCCGGATTTCTGAAGCGCGTAGGCTATTCCTCGGACAGCCTGCCGGCAGGTTCCGGGAACCAAAAGACAACGACCTGCGTCATGAAAGCAGAACAGAACGAAGATGAGGTTCAAGAGCACGCAGAAGAAGTCTTGATCAAAGAAGGGCTAACTAGCACGGAATAGGAGATCTACATGAATCGCAGGTTGTTGGCTCTTGCCTTGATGCTTGTGACGGGCATCCTGTTTTTGAGTGGTTGTGACCAGCCGTCCGGTGACCAGGGCACGGCCACGTTTACTCCGCCGACGACCCATATGACGGAATTGCGTGTTGGCGATACCTACACGCTCTCCCTTGATGCAAACGGCGCAACTGAGAATCAATGGCAAGTTGAGTTTGACACTGCGTTCCTGGAGCTGGGTGAACGCACCTACACGCCAAATACCGACGCTACCGGCGCGGATGGCAAGGAAGTCTTCACGTTCCACGCCCTCAAACCTGGGGTGACCGAAGCCTACTTCAGCTACACTCGCCACGACGAAGTGATCGTCAACTTCACCATCGGCGTCAGCCCGGATGAAACGATGGCCCTGGACGAAGCACTAGACATCGCACAGCGCAGCGTATGTGTCGAGGTTGGCACACTGTCAGAGAATGCCACCCTCAACGACTGGACCGGCACCTGGTGGATTGACCTGAACGCCGACAAGGACGGCTGTGCGCCAGCCTGCGTGGTTGATATCGCCGATCAGACCGCTGAGGTGAACTGGCGCTGCACCGGTGGACTTCCAGCCGAAGAACAGGACACAGAAACCGACGTCTCACTAGCGCCAGACCCGGCGCGCGCTCGCGATGCTGCTTTGACTTACCTCCGCGAGTACTACAGTGAACTGGCCCCGGCAGCCGACCTGACGTGGTCCGAAGGAAACATGACCGAGCAAGGCCTAGTAGGGGTGACAACCTTCCGCTACACTGCGGAGTCCTGGGTGGTCGTTGTATCCTTCCCCCTCGTGAATCCCGCCAACACGATCTACCAGGTAGAAGTCTCCAACCCAGATGCTGGTTTGCTGTGGCAGGGAGACGTGGATGCAACCGGCACCGTCACGGAAACTCGCGCGCTCGACGGATCGCAGCCAGTCGTCTGCTGGGGCGGCTTTATCAAGAGCCTGCCCGCCGGAGGGCAATGGGACGATTACCTGGCACTTGAGGGCGATAACGGTGTAGGCATTGAGGCCATCGATAACACGGTCGCTGCCCAAATCCAGGTGGCACGCGACAGCGAGACCTTTGTCCACGTCTGGGGCACGCTTCATTGCCCTTCGCTGGACTATGGCGGCTGCCAACTAATGGTGACACGCCTGCACGAAAACGAGCCGGGCCCGTTGCCCGACCCTGAGCCTGTTGAGGGCTGGACAGGCATCGTGACCTCGCTGGAATCTGGAGCCCAACATGACGATGTCTTTACGTTGATGGGCGATATGCCGGTGCAGTTTGGCATCGGCAGCACTGTCCCGGAACTTGAGGCACAGGTGGCAGAGTTGCGTGACACTGGCGAAATCGCCCGGATCTGGGGCACAGTTGCGTGCGGCGTACTTGGCGTCAACGGCGCCCACATTGAAGTCACGGGCATTGAACGCGTGGGCGCTCCATAGTCAGACAACACAGCACGGTCTACGGGAAACCGCCCCAGCAGTGGACTCCTCGTCTGCTCGTGATGGTTGCCATGCGTTTGCGCCGACGGCCTCCGACACTACAATCGCACCAGGATGGATACCACAGAACGGATCTGCGAGGACGCGTAGATGGCGAACGGTCGGATCATCTTTCTTAACGGGGCTTCCAGTTCTGGCAAAAGCTCTATCGCCAAGGCTATGCAAGGGATGCTGGAAGAACCTTGCGCACACTTCTGCATTGACGATTATCTCAATATGTTTCAGAAGGACCTATGGAGCAACCGAGGAATCATCCTGCGGGAATGGCGCTACATTGTCGCGGGGTTCCACGCAGCAGCGACCGCTATCGCGCGCGCCGGAAACCTGGTGATCATCGATGACGTACTTGAGGAGAGCCCCCCTTGGATAGAGAGTCTACTCACGCTCTTTGAGGGGCTTGACGTGATCTTCGTCGGTGTGTATTGTCCCCTGGAGGAACTGGAACGACGCGAGGAAGCAAGGGGAAACCGCAAACCGGGCCAAGCTCGGATACAATTCGAGCAAGTTCATGCCCAAGCCCTCTACGATGTCGAGGTTGACACCTCTGTGCTTAGCCCCGATGCCTGTGCAGCCAGAGTCGTGAGCTATATGCAGACTGAACACGATACTTCAGCCTTTGCACAACTCAGAGAACTGTATTCGCCATAGCCGCACTCAGTGAGATCCTCACCACCTAGACTCCAACGCTACTTGGCCTTCTCCAATGACGAACAACGGGATCAGAGCCTGAACTGCGCTGTTATCGGTGAAGTTCACCAAGGTCCGGCAACCTCGGTCTGTCTAGACGGAATTCCCACTTGTTCTGCTCCCTTCGCGGTCCAACACATGGCGATCACCCAAAGGTGAGAGCCAAACTGAGCTGAAAACAGGCATGCTTCTGGCGGAGCGACAGCAGCAAGGCTGTACTTCCTCTGTCGGTTCGTCAGTCCTGCGGGGCAGGTGTCGCGATGGCGACATCCTCGATGTTCCAGATCGTGCCATACGCAGAGG
>CBFCZM010000014.1:0-16957 GCA_965602565.1 uncultured Anaerolineae bacterium | reverse complement strand
TCTTGAGCGATTCTCCCCTCGATCGTATCGATCTGATCATCATCGCGACAGGCTCCGAAGTCGCCGATGCTCTGGGGGCCCAGAGACTGCTGTCCGAACGGCGGATCGGGGCGCGCGTGGTCAGCATGCCTTCTTGGCGGATCTTCGATGAGCAGCCCGTCTTCTACAAGCTCAACGTTCTGCCCGATGGCGTGATCAAGCGTCTGGCTGTCGAGGCGGGGTCCCCTTTGGGCTGGGAACGGTACGTTGGCAGCTACGGCAGCATCATCGGCATTGACCGCTTTGGCGCCTCAGCACCCTACCAGCGACTCAAGACGGAGTTTGGCTTCACCGCTGAGCGTATCGCAGACCGAGCCCAGCAGCTCATGGTGGAGTAGTCACCGTGCGCAACGCTATCAGCCGTAGGGATGCACGCACAACCTCTGTGAAGCCCCGGGGCAACACGTGATTGGCACCAGGGCCACACGCACGTCACGCAAAATCCTGGCTCTGACGGGGTGGGCTAAGACTGAAGTCAGCCTCTGGTTGGTTGCATTCCTTGTCTACGCCGCTACGACCGCCCGCGATGTCCTGCCGGCCGATAGCGGTGAATTCCAGCTTGTCGCTGCCGGATGGGGGATCAGCCATCCGCCGGGGTATCCGTTGTATACGGTGGTCAGTGCGCTCTGGTCACGCCTCGTGCCACTGGGCGCCCTGCCCTTCAGGGTCAATCTGCTCAGCGCTGCGCTGGCAGCCACCACGTTGCTCCTCTGCCTGAAGTGTGTCCAGCAATGGGCAGGAGAATTGGGAATGGAGCGGGCCTCGGGCAGCGTGGGTGGGATCGCCACTGTGTTGGCTCTCGGCACGGCCGCCACCTTCTGGGCACAGGCTACCATCGCCAATATCCGTATGCCAACAATGCTGTTCACGGCGTGGGGGTATCTGGCGCTCGCCCGCTATCAAGCAGCCAAGGATGATCCGAGCCGGCGGCGGCACGCGCTCATCAGCCTGGGACTGGCGACCGGCTTGGGCATAGGCCACCACCCCTCCCTGGCTTTTGTGGCCATTGGTTGGGCGCTGACGCTGCTGCTCCTGACGCCCCGGCTCCCGCTGCAACCGGCGCTATGGTTGGTGCCGGGCCTGGTGATGGCCGCAGCCTGGGCAGTACCTCAACTCTATCTTCCCCTGCGCGGCAGCATGCCCGGGACCCCGCTGGCCCCAGCTGGTCTCGCCACGTGGCGGGGATTCTGGACCCACATCTTGGCCCGCGGATTCGGCGGCGACATGTTCGCTTTCGCCACGCTGCGAGACCTCAGCTTGCGACTCCCTATCCTGCCCACCCTCTTCAAGATGCAGTTCTCGCCCCTGATGCTCCTGGGGATAGCTGCCACTTGGTTCTACATCGCATCGCGAGATTCGCGGATTGTGCTTGCACTCCTCGTGCCCTGGGTCGTCATGACCTTCGTCACGATCACCTACCGGGCGCCGCAGACGGTCGAATACCTGATGCCGGCCTACATCCCGATGGCGCTCGGCCTCGGGCTGGGCGTGGCAGCGCTGCTCACCCATGTAGGCCGTGCCCGCCACCAGAGACGCACCGTCGAGCGATTGCTGGCGGCAGCCGTCTTGCTCTCGCTCGCCGGTCGCATACCAGCACGTCTGAGAGACTTCGCAGAACTCGCTGCAGACACCTCCATTCGCGACTATGTCGAACCCCTCCTGACCTCAGCACCGGAAGATGCGACGATTCTCGCCGACTGGCGTTGGGTGACCCCGCTGCGGGTCCTCCAGGAAACCGAGCAGCTGGGGACGATGGCGGACGTGGTATACGTTGGCCCGGAGGACGAGTTAGCGTATGAAGACGTCTGGCGACTGAGAGCCAGCAGCACTGCCGGCAGCCCGGTCTTCTCGACACACTACTACCCGTGGGAGGACTGGACCTTTGCGCCGGTAGGCGGGGGATTCCGGCTCTATCCTCGACCGCTGTTGGCGCTGCCCGCCGAACTTGGGTTCACCGAGGTCGATGCGCCTCTGGGATCGGTGCAGCTCTTGGGTTACCGCTGGTCCGGAGAGCCGGCACCCGGGGCCACGCTGGAACTCCAGATCGCGTGGCAGGCGGTGGGGCCACAGGACCCGCAGCCCTCGTTGACCACGCGCATACGGGGTGACGGCAGTGCTCTGCTCTCCGCTGCGGACCAGGCGCTGGGCAGCGACACGGGCCCAGGTGAGGTCCGGTTTGCCCGGTTGACACACCAGCTGCCCATCGACCAATGCTCCCCCGTGATCTATCCCACAGTAAGCGTCTACACCGTGGTGGACGGCGCCTTCCAGGGCCTGGGATCCGTGTCGCTGCCACCGGTTGCCGCCGACTGCACCTACCCGAAACTGCCGACCCGGCGCGTCTGGCCCGGACTCGTCTCGCCGTCGGGCCCCTTTCTCCGAGGAATCGACTACGACGTTACAGGCAGCGATGCTGTGACAGCCTACCTGCATTGGTGTGGCCCTGGCCAGCCGCTGGTGGTCCAGGCAGGCGAGAACCGCGCGAAGATCGACCGGCTGCAGTTCGGAGAGTGCCAGACCATACGCCTGCCCCTCAGCTCAGCAGCAAGCCTCGACCTAACCTTGGTGAGGGTAGACGGCTCCGCCGCGAAGCTGCTGAGCCTCCCGCTGCCCGAACCGCGCCGTGGGGAACGCTATCTCCCCTATGGCAGTGAGCTTGTTCTCATCGATGCTCAGGTGACGACCTACAACGCCGGCCCGGCATCCGGGACAACGCTGCTGACCTTGAGATGGCTGACGTCGAAACCACTGCAGCAGGATTATGCCATCAGCACGCGGTTCCTCGACAGTGAAGAGACGTGGCTTGGCGGCCACGACATGCAGCCAAGCTTGGGCGCGATACCGACTCTTAAGTGGGTCGTACGCAACCAGATGATCCGCGACCCACATCCGGTGGTAGACCTGGACTCGCAGCCGGGCCAGTACGCAATTGTGGTCTATGATCGTTTCCGACTCACACCGCTCAAGACCCTGTACGGCGACCTCGTATCCTACCGATTGCAGTGATCACCCAACCGTGCTAGAATTCGATTGGCAATCCACATAAGGTAGAGGCCAGAATATGACTATAGAGTCGCCGGCATCGGCAGCCGTCGAAGACATCCTCAACGACCAAACCAAAACAGAGCTGCACGCTTGGGCTGCCCGGCTGATCCCACCGCTGTTGGCCTCCCCCATCCTGTGGCTGCTCGCGTTGGCGCTCAGCGAGCTGGCCCTCACCAGCACCTTGAACCTGATCATCACGGTCATTGTGTTGGCCGGCTCCCTCGTGGCAGCGCGCAGCGCAGTTCACGCTGTGGGGCGTGCAATAGCCCGGCGTTCATCACTGGTAGTAGCCGCACCGGGGGCCATCGCGGCTGTTCAGGAAGCCGGCGCTTCAGGCGAGGGGCAGGCTGCCATTCTCGAAGCTCTGCACGAGCAGATAGCCCTGGCAATCCACCCGACATCCCAGCAGGCAACAACGTACCACCCGCGCAGCCAGGGATACTGCATCACCGGTGAAGAGGCGCTGCTCTCCCCAACTCACAGCTTCGTGGAATGGATCATGCACCAGGCAGTCGCCGTGCCCATCTTCAGCGACAGAATCCCCGCAGGTGAGCCGGCCGACCTACTGCGCGATCAACAGGTCCAGATCGTGATCCCGCTGGGAAAACCCGGGTGGATCACCCTGGGCAGGCCCAAGGAAAGCAAGAGCTACTCCCGAGGGCAGTTGCGCTTTCTCCAGGCACTATGCTGGCCCGCGGCACTGGCTATACAGCACGTTGCTCTTGTGGCCGCCGAGGAGAGTCGTGCTGAGGAACTGCAGGTCCTCTACTGGATCGCGCAAGCCGTCAACTTCACCATGGATGTCGACACTCTGATGCAATCCCTCTACACGCAGCTCAAGCGTGTGCTGCGTGTTCCCAGCTTCGGCATCGCGATGGTCGATCCTGACGATGGTAGGCTCGGGTTCCTGTTCTATGTCGAGGATGATGAGCGCAAGTATCCGGACGTTCGGTGGTCGGCCGACGAAGGACTCACAAGCATCATCCTCAGGAACAGCACCACGATCCGAACCAATGACTATGTAGAGGAGTGCCACAACCGAGGCGTCGAGGCCGCAGACCCCAACAAGGGCAAAGCCTGGATGGGTACAGCATTGACGGCCGACAATCACAGCTTCGGTATCACGATCGTCTCGAGCGGCTCTCCGACGCTCAGATTCACACAGGCCGAGGAGGACCTCCTGGTCACCGTTGCCGCCTACACCGCGGCCATCCTGGAGCGTCATTCGCTCTACGGGCGGTTGGAGTCACGCGCACGGCAACTCGCGACTCTCAACAGGATCAGCTACCTGCTTGCATCCAGCCTGGACCTCGACGAAGTGCTCGACTTGGTCGTCCGCAGCGCAACCGAGCTTCTGGGCGCGCAGGCCTACTCGCTTTTGCTGGTCGACGAGGACACCGGAGACCTGGTTTTCAGAATCTCGGGCGGACCGACCAGCAAACACCTGATCGGGTCTCGAGTTCCGGCAGGCAAAGGCATCGTCGGGGCGGCATTCTCGGAGAACCGGCCGGTGATCAGTGACAACACACACAAAGACAGTCGCTGGTATCCGGAGTTCGACGAGCAATCCGAATTCGTAACGGACTCAGTCCTGGCCGTGCCACTCAACGCGCGGGGACGCACTATCGGTGTACTTGAGCTGGTCAACCGCATGGAAGGCCGGGAGTTCACACAAGAGGACAGCGAGCTCCTGCTCTCTTTTGGCGCTCCGGCTGCCATCGCCATCGAGAATGCACGGTTATTCACAACCACAGACGAGGCCCTTCAGCTCCGCGTCCAGGAGTTGACGACGCTTCAGTACATTGACCGCCAACTCAACGCGACGCTCGACTATGGCGCTGTGATGGGAAAGACTCTGGAATGGGCCCTGAACATCACCGGCGCGACCGTCGGGGTTGTTGCAGCGCTCCAGGAAGACGAGAGCGGCGCACAGGGGCTGCGTTTCCTGGCTCACAAGGGGTACAGCGATGCCGACCTGGAACCGTATTCTGAGGAAGAGCTCTGGCCCATGAGCAAAGGGTTGATAGGGTACACAGTAAGAGGAGGCAGCACGACACTGGTGACGGATGTCACCTCGGAAGGCCACTACTGCAACCTTCAGCCAGGCATGACCGCACAATTGACCGTCCCGATCAAGCGCGAAATGCGTGTCATCGGCGCCATCGCACTGGAGTCTGCGAGCTCGGAGGGCTTCAGCCAAGAGCACGTGGCGTTGCTCGAGCGGCTGGCGGATCACGCGGCGATTGCCATCGACAACGCACGGCTCTTTGAGCAGGTGCAGAAGGCCAACGCCGCCAAGACAGAGTTCATTTCACTTGTCTCCCACGAGCTCAAGCAACCGATGACCAGTATCAAGGGGTATTGCCACCTGCTGACCAAGGGCGCAGGGGGACCGCTCAGTGAACGGCAGGCGCAGTTCGTCAACGTGGTGCGCAGTAGCACCGACCGGATGAACCGTATCGTTCTGGATCTTCTGGATGTTTCACGCCTAGAGGCCGGTCGACTCAAACTGGAGATGGGACCCGTAGCACCGGCGGAGATCGTCACTGAAGCCTCGGAGGCCTTCAAACAGGAGATCACGACCAAGGACCAGGAACTCGTCGTTGAGGTCAGTGAGGGTCTACCAAACGTCACCGGTGATCGCGGTCGTTTGATCCAGGTACTGACCAACCTGATCAGCAATGCCACCAAGTACACGCCCGAAGGTGGCAAGATCACGGTCCGTGCAGATGTCGTCTCGGATAGCGGCACATCCTGCATCCGCTGGAACGTCCTGGATACCGGCATCGGCATGACGCCGGAGGAAGTCGAGCAGTTGTTCACCAAGTATTTTCGATCACAACGGTCGGTGGCGCTCGGCGTCCAGGGCACGGGGCTGGGTCTGGTCATCACGCGCAGCATCGTGGAGATGCACGGCGGGACTATATCCGTGGAGAGCGAAGCGGGCAAAGGCAGCACGTTCAGCTTCACCGTGCCGGTGGCTGCCGAGTGACCGGCGCTGCCGGGCCACCAGCATGCTGGCGTGGTTCAGGGACCGGAGTTCCAGCTTGGGGGTGCGCTTCAGGATGGGCGACATGCGACCCGCTGATCTAGCAGCGTCTCCAGGCTTGCTGACTTGCCCCCATCCTGAAACGCATCCAGCCGCTTTGTGCCGTGCTCAGGCCAATGTATAATGAAGGTGTCAACACAACTTCGAAGGAGCAAGTCGGTATGCCCAAGACGTACATTCTAGTCATAGAGGATGATGACGATGCCCGGATGATGTATGGCATTATGCTGCGCAGCTGGGGCTATGAGGTCTCCGAGGCAACGACCGGTCGCGAAGGCATCAAAGCCGCGCTCCGCCGGGCCCCCGACGTGATTCTCCTGGACATCATGATGCCCGGCGTGGATGGCTACGCGGTCTGCGAACAGCTGCGGAGTGACCTGGGCTTCCATCGGGTGCCTATCCTCTTCCTCACCGCCCTGGATACGGAGGATGACCGCATCAAAGGCTATGCGCTGGGGGCGGACGATTTCATTACGAAGAGCAAGGTCGATTACCAGGAGCTGGGGGTACGGATCAAAGCCGCCATTGACCGTACCGAGCGATTGGGTGAGTCCGGCCGCGGGGCATCAGGGGGGACCGTGATCGGGCTCCTGTCGCTTCGAGGAGGCGTGGGCGTGAGCACGTTGGCCATGCACCTCGCCCGGCACGCCACCACGGCCAGTGATCGCCCGGTGATCCTTCTCGACCTGGCCTTCCCGGTCGGCAGCGTCAGCCTGTGGAGCGGTATTTCCGGCCCCAGGAACAGCGTGGCCCTGCTATCCCGTGCCGCCTCAGAAATCGACCTGACTGTGATCAGAGACTACAGCTTGCAGAATGTCCATGGGTCCTACTTCGTCCCCGGGCCGACGTCCCTCACAGACTTGAGTGCCGTGCGCACCCAAGCCCTCGAACGCGTGCTTGAGGTCCTGCGTGAAGCCGGATATATCGTCATCCTTGACCTCGGGCGCGCAACCCTGCCGCTGATGTGGGGCACACTGTCAGAGTGCGATTGGACCGGAATCGTGACATCTGCGGACAATACCTCACGCGCACTGGCGAAGGAACTGATGATGTCACTTCCTGGTCACGGCGTTGACCCCAGATCTCTGGTGCTTCTGTACAATGATTGCACGAACAAGACACCTTCAGACATCTCGATCGGGTTGCCGCGCACGCCTGACGTGTTCATACCCTACACTGAGAGCTTCGATGAGTTGACCGCGTCTTCGGCCTTCAGCCAACTATGGGCCATCATCGCGGCAGAGGAACCGGCATATCTCGAGCTACCGCGCGACGACGGTGGCAGTGCGGGAGATCTGTAGTACAGTCTTCTCTTGACTAGTCAGCACATGCCGGTCAGATAGTCACGGAGATTTGCGTTCAGTACCAGATGATAGCTTACCAATCCAACTGGAGGTCAGAACATGGAATTCGATCCGAGTGTACGCTATTCTGAGACTCATGAGTGGGCCCGCAGAGACGACGCCGAGGTCATTGTCGGTATATCCGACTATGCTCAGAGCACGCTCTCCGATGTCGTCTATGTTGAGCTTCCAGAAGTCGGCGACGCGATCAGCAGGGGTGATCAACTGGGTGTTGTGGAGTCGGTCAAAGCTGCTGGAGACATCTACGCGCCGATGGGCGGTGAGGTCGTGGCAGTCAACGAAGCGCTCGAGGATGCTCCCGAACTCGTGAATGAATCCCCGTTCGGCGATGGATGGCTCGTGCGCATCAAGCCTGGTGACCCGGGCGAATGGGACAGCCTTCTGGACGTCGGGGCCTACAAGAAAGCCACGGAAGAAGAAGCGTCAGAGTAGCCGCCGCGCATTCAGCGCAGAGAGCCCGCACGCAAGCGGGCCCTAACAATCATGCTGACGTTTTCCTCATCACATCAGCATGACCCCAGAGAAGTGAAGGAGTCTGATACATGGTCTACACACCGCATACGGCGGACGAACGCCGTCAGATGCTTGAGGCAATTGGCGTCGCCGACGTCGAGGAACTATTCGCCGATGTGCCAGAGCAGTACCGATTTCCATCCCTCAACCTATGCGCCCCCCAGTCTGAGATGGAAGTCATGGATGAACTCCAAAAGCTGGCCGAGATCAACCTGAACGCCAATCGCACACCAACTTTCCTAGGCGCGGGTGCTTACCGGCACTGGGTCCCCAGTGTCGTCGACTCTGTCATCCGTCGTGGGGAATTCGCCACAGCCTATACGCCCTATCAGGCTGAAGTGAGCCAGGGCACCCTGCAGGCGATCTTCGAATACCAGAGCGTGATCTGCGATCTCACCGGTATGGAAGTGGCCAACGCCAGTCATTACGACGGCGCGACGGCAGTCGCTGAAGCCGTGATCCACGCCTACAACATCTTCCGGAAGAAGCGCCGCAGGATCCTGATAGCGTCTACGGTCCACCCACACTATCGGGCCGTCGTACGCACCTACACACAGGGCATGAATCTCGATATCGCCGGGGACTCGACTCTGGAGACGAGCATCTCGGATCTGGTTGCCCAGGTGGATTCGGAGACTGCGTGTGTGATAGTCCAGAGCCCCAACTTCCTGGGTCACCTAGAGAAGCTCGACGGACTTTCAGAAGCCATACGCGAGCGGGACAGCCGCACACTCCTGGTCGTCGTCACCAACCCGATCAGTCTCGGACTGCTAAAGCCACCGGGACACTATGGCGCCGACATCGTCGTCGGCGAGGGACAGCCGCTGGGACTCGGTCTGAACTTCGGGGGTCCCTATCTGGGATTCTATGCCACGCTCATGAAGCATGTGCGCCAGATGGCCGGCAGGCTCGTCGGCAAGACGACCGATGTTGAGGGCAAAGATGGATACCTGATGACGCTGACGACGCGGGAACAGCACATCCGTCGTGACAAAGCCACCTCCAACATCTGCTCCAACCAGGGGCTGATGGCACTGGCGGCCACTGTCTATCTATCGACGCTAGGGAAGCACGGATTGCGGCAGGTCGCAGAGCTCAACTACCACAAGGCGCACTACGCTGCACAGAAGATCAGCAACCTTCCGGGCTTTGCCGTACCGGCTGCTGCGCCCTTCTTCAACGAGTTCGTCGTCCACTGCCCGGAGCCAGTCGCAGAACTGAATCAGGTCCTGCTGGATGGCGGCTTCGACAAAACTCCCATCCTCGGCGGCTATGATCTGAGCCAAGACTACCCAGTGATCACGACCCAGATGCTGGTTGCGGTCACGGAGTTGAACTCCCAAGCCGAGATCGATCTCTTCGTCCGCGCGCTTGCGCGCGCGGGCAGTGTTCAATGACCGTTAGGGAGGCCACAATGAGCGAACCACTGATCTACGAACTATCGTCACCGGGACGGCACGGCACCCGGCTTCCCGAGCTAGACGTTCCCGAAAGCGCGCTGCCGCAAGATCTCTTGCGAGACGACCTGCCGCTGCCCGAAGTAAGCGAGATTGATGTCGTGCGACACTTCCTGCGACTCTCCCAACTCAACTACTCCATCGACAAAGGGATGTACCCGTTGGGCTCGTGCACGATGAAATACAACCCCAAGATCAATGAGGAGACCGCACGCCTGCCGGGCTTCACCGGGCTCCATCCAAGTCAGCCGGAGGCCACCGTCCAGGGCGCCCTCAAGCTGATGTACGATCTTCAGGAGGCGCTCAAGGAGATCGGCGGCTTTTCCGGCGTCACCGTACAGCCGGCAGCAGGCGCTCAAGGAGAACTGGTGGGTGTCCTGATCATGCGCAAGTACCAGATGGCTCGCGGTGAGACCCAGCGCGACACCATTCTGGTGCCGGACTCGGCGCATGGCACCAACCCGGCCACTTCAAGCATGAGCGGGCTGCGCGTCGTGCAGATCCCATCGGATGAACGGGGCAACGTCGACATAGAGGCCCTGCGTAGCCAGGTGTGCGACCGGGTCGTGGGACTGATGGTCACCAATCCCAACACGCTGGGCCTCTTTGAGGAGCAGCTTGCCGAGATCATTGAGATCATCCACGGCTGCGGCGGTCTGGTCTACGGCGACGGCGCCAACATGAACGCACTGATCGGCGTGATGCGCCCCGGCGATGTGGGGATCGACGTCATGCACTACAACCTCCACAAGACCTTCAGCACCCCGCACGGGGGCGGCGGACCGGGCGCGGGCCCGGTGGCCGTCGCCGACCATCTCGTCGACTTCCTCCCCGATCCGGTCGTGGTCAAGATAGAACCAACCGTCATGGCCGCCGTGGCGGCCCGCGCCCCTGCCCGGTACGCCTTCCACCACCCGCCGATGACCATCGGGCCAGTGCGCAGCTTCTGGGGACACTTCGGCGTCCTGGTGCGAGCCTACACCTACATCCGCATGCACGGCGGCGAAGGTCTGCGCAGCGTGGCAGAGCATGCAGTGCTCAACGCCAACTACCTGCGCAGTCTGGTGAAGGACACCTATCACATCTCCCACGATCGGATCTGCAAACACGAGTTTGTGGCCGAGGGCCGGTTCGCGGGCGTGTCGGACATCGGCGCACTGGATATCGCCAAGCGGCTGATCGACTATGGCGTCCATCCCCCAACCAACTACTTCCCGCTCATCGTCCACGATGCCCTGATGATCGAGCCCACCGAGACCGAGAGCAAGCAGGCCATCGACGACTACGCCGACGCCCTGCTGAGGATCGCCGAGGAGGCCAAGAGCGACCCCGACCTCCTCCACGAAGCCCCGACCGTCGCCCCGGTCCGCCGTCTCGACGAAGTCACCGCCGCGCGCCATCCCGTGCTGCGCTACGCGCGGGAGGCGTAGAGTAGGGGCGAGGCCCGCCTCATTCCGAAATCCCGTTGAGCTTTCCTTGTCTTGGGGTTGCCCCCTCTAGAAGGAAGGCTCAACGGTCTCTGTATCCACGGAGCAGCGTGCGCAGTTCCTGCCAACGCTCTCCCCCCAGCGCGTACGCATCTGGACCGCAGCTCACCCTCAGCGGACCGGCCGGCCTCCCACGCCGTGCTCTGCCGTTGTAGAGACGCTGCGCCGCAGACGGCGTCGCGGCACGTCTTCTGGTCCGCTGCACCTACTGAGGCGCGGAACTGGCCTGAGATGCGATTGCCCTGCCCCCCGCTGGACCACGATACCCCAGATGGTATAATGCTGTCCTGAGCGGACGTAATCCCACCGGGAAAATGACCCTATGCTAACACATCAAGTCAACATCGGCCTCGCGTTTCTGGCAGGAATGGCTTCATTCCTCGCGCCCTGTGTCCTGCCGCTCGTGCCCGCCTATCTCAGCTATCTGAGCGGGTACACCGTGACAGCAGCGGAGACGGTGGACGCCAAAACACGCAGCCACGTCGTGATGCATGCCCTGTCCTTCGTGCTTGGCTTCACCATCGTCTTCGTGCTCTTGGGCACTGCCGCCGGCGCGCTTGGCAGATTGGTGCGAGGCGACTGGCTGAGATATCTAGGCGGCGCGCTGATGATCGTCTTCGGCCTGACGCTGACGGGAGCTCTGCACATCTCGCTCTTCGAACGCCAGTCACAGCTCTCGGTCAAGCGACGAGCGGACTGGGGCTATACGTCATCGCTTCTCACAGGGCTTGCGTTTGGCGCCGGGTGGACGCCCTGCGTGGGTCCGGTGCTCTCCAGCATCCTCGTCCTCAGCGCCGACCAAGCTACGCTACTGAGAGGGCTGCTCCTGCTGCTCGCCTACTCTGCGGGCGTGGGCATTCCCTTCATCCTGGCGGCACTCCTGGTTGACCGTGCCGGAAACCTCTTCCGCAGGTTGGCGCCCCATCAGCCGATCATCCAGAATGTCACCGGGGCGCTGATCATACTCGTGGGCATTGTCCTGATCACCGACAGCTTCGCGTCCATCGGAATCTGGCTTGAGGAGAGGGGTATAGGTTGGGACCTGGGAATCTAGACAAAGGCCAACAGGGCGAGCCGCTAACGACCGAGGAAATCATCCAGGAGGCTCAACGGCGCATCGCCGGGCAACCAACCGAGCCGCCGCCGGCGCGGCGCAAGACCGTCTTGCGGCTGAACCGCGGTGTCTTCTGGCTCTCCAACCACTGGGTAGGCCTCTTCAACGTTCTGATTCTGCTCTATCTGGGTGGGGCCTTCCTCGCCCCTGTCCTGATGCACGGCGGGGCTGAGGGTGCGGCATCCGCGCTCTACATCTTCTACAGGCCTTTCTGCCACCAGTACCCGTTCCGATCCTGGTTTCTGTATGGCAACGCCGTGGCATATCCACTCCGCCAGCCCATCTCGATCCTGGAGATGAACGCGCTGAGCAGCTATGTCGGATCTGCGGACGCCGGCTACAAGGTGGCCCTCTGCCAACGCGACGTGGCGATCTATGGTATGATGGCCATGGCCGGCATGATCTACGGCGTGGCGCGCCGGTTCACCAAGGTCCCGCCGATGCCACTGTGGCTCTACTTCACCTTTGGCATACTACCGATGATGCTGGACGGCGGCATACAGTGGACTTCCTACGCGGTCTGGCAGTTCGTGCCGAGCCTGATGGACCAGCCCTTCGAGACGATCCCTGCGCTGCGTACGCTGACCGGTGCGCTCTTCGGATTCGGCGTCATCGGCGTGGGCTACCCGTATCTCGGCGAGTACTTCGATGACGTCCGCGGCACGCTCCACGAGAAGCACGGATGGTGAAACAACGGCAGCCGTCAGCTATCAGCGTCCCGCGAGACAATGGCGACCTTGGGCCGCTCTCGCTAGACATTCAACCTGCGACTCTCGACTTGTGACTCCTGACTCTTGACTTTTGACTTGTGACTTGTGACTTTCAACCGGAGGTTTTCATGATCCCACCCATCAATCCGATACTCTTCCAAATTGGAGCCGTCACGGTCCACTGGTACGGCGTGCTTGTGGTGACCGGTATCTTGCTAGGGGCGCAGGTCGCGGCCTACCTGGCGAAAAGCGCAGGGGAAGATCCCGACCGCATCTGGGATATGCTAATGGTCGCAGTTATCGCCGGCATCATCGGCGCGCGCATTGAGTACGTGGTCGTGCAGCCCCACTGGTCCTACTACAGAGAGCACCTTGCCAATGCCTTCTACATCTGGGAAGGTGGCCTCCGGATCTACGGCGCGATCGTGGGAGGAGCGCTGGGCGTCTTCGGCTATGCGCTTGCCACGAAGATGCGTCCCTGGCGCCTGCTGGACTTCGCCGCACCGGGCATGGCCATGGGCCACGCCATTGGGCGATGGGGCAACTTCATCAACCGCGAGCTCTATGGCCCGCCGACCACAATGCCCTGGGGACTGGATGTCCCGCTGCAGCATCGCGTGCCCCCGTACAATGATCTCGCCCAGTACCCGCCGGAGACGCTCTTTCACGCCAACTTCCTCTACGAATCGATCGCCAACCTGCTGCTGTGCCTGGTCCTCGTCTGGATCGCGGACCGATTCCGTGATTCGATGAAGGACGGGACGCTCGTCGCCGGGTATCTGATTGGCTACTCGATCATCCGCTTCGCCATGGACTACTGGCGCACGGATGGTACCTCGGCACAGGGCCCCGCGATCGTCTTTGCCGCGATTGGGGCCCTCTACATGATCGTGCGTTACCAACCCTGGAGGCCGGCTCAGCGGACCAGCTAACGATGTCGAACCACCCCCAGCACCCAGACATTGTCTTCATTGTGCTCGACACAGTCCGAGCCGACCGGCTCTCGTGTTACGGACACGCGACAGAGACCACGCCACACCTTGATGCGTTTGCAGAGAAGGGCGTGCTGTTCGAACGCGCCATCTCGCCGGCACAGTGGACGATCCCGGCGCACGGTTCGCTCTTCACAGGTGAGCAGCCTTCTGCCCACGGGACCACCCAGATTTACGACAAACACAGCGCTGCCTACCCTACGCTGGCGGAACACCTCTCCGCCGGCGGCTATCGCACTGCCGGATTCTGCAACAACCCGCTCCTGGGCATAGTCGAGAACGATCTGGACCGCGGCTTCCAGGAGTTCTACAACTACGGAGGCGTGCTACCCAACCGGCCGGATACATCGGGGCGCCGTGCGGATCGGTTTCAGAGGGCCAAGGCGTGGCTGCAGAAACAGATAAGCCGGTTCAACGGGCCTATTCAGTCGGTCTTCACGCGTGACAATGCGCTGCTGAACTTCGTGCTCCAGCCGTGGCTGGTGGCGATGTGGGAGCGCAACATCAACTTCAAGGGAAACACGCATCAATCCATCCAGGACGTGCTGGCGACCTTGATACAGCACCGCGACAAAGAGGACAGGCAGCCGATCCTTATCTACCTGAACTTGATGGAAACTCACCTACCCTACCGCACGCCCCCCTCGTTCAGCCGCAAGTTCGCACCGACGTACCACCACGATCGTGAGGCCCGGGCCTTCATGCGTGCGTTCAACTACCGCACCTACGACTGGATCGCACCGATCAGAGAACCCTTCGCCGAGGCCCAGCACCGGGTCCTCAATGAGATGTACAATGCAGAGGTTGCTTACGAGGACCACCTGCTCCAGTCGCTGCTCAGCGCCCTGGATCGGCCGGCCATTCGTGATAACACGATGGTCATCATCACCAGCGACCACGGCGAGGGCCTCGACCATCATCACTACATTGGCCACTCCCTCGTCGTCTACGAAGACCTCGTTAGGGTGCCACTGATTGTCCGCTATCCCCCGGGTTTCCCGGAGGGCAAACACGTGGACCAGGCTGTATCAACCCGCCGAATCTTCCACACGATCCTGGAAGCAGCCGGCGTGGATACGCAGCCCGAGGCAGATGACAGGGGACCCGTAGACACCGCGAGGCTGTCCCTGCTGAACAGCCTCAACGGGCAGACCACGGTGCAAGACCCTGTCTGGGCAGAGGCGTATCCTCCGATCACGCTGGTGCGGCTCATCGAACAGCGGAACCCTGAAGCGGTTAAGCAATTTGGCTGCCGGGCCGTCAGGCGCACAATCTACGAGGGGTCGCATAAGCTCGTCACCGTTGATGACGCACCTTGCGAGCTCTTCGACGTGAGCACCGATCCTGCGGAGCTTGAGAACCGGATCGCGGTCCAACCTGAGCTGGCAACCCGACTGCATCGGAATCTGGACGAACTGGTCACACTGGCCAAGACCCGGGGAACCCAACACCTCTCCGATGGATTCCAGGCCCAGCTGGCGAGCGACAAACAGCTCAGCGAGAGACTGCGCCGCCTCGGCTATATCGAGTAGGAGTTAGTATGGAACCACCTTTCAGTCCCGTCTTGTTCAAGATCGGCCCACTCGAAGTCTTCTGGTATGGATTCCTGATTGCCACGGGCATCTTCCTTGGTGCCCGCACAGCGACCTTCCTTGCCCAGGAGGACAACGAGAATCCAGACACCATCTGGGACATGCTGTTTGTGGTGGTCGTCCTGGCGCTGATCGGCTCGCGCCTCTACCACGTCTTCTCCAGCCCGTCCAACGGCCTGTTGGGATGGTCGTACTACAAAGAGAACCCCCTGCAGGCCTTCGCTATCTGGAACGGTGGGCTGGGCATCTACGGCGCGCTGATCGGGGGCGCGCTGGGCATCACCATCTTCTGCACCCGCAGGGGCCTGAACGTCCTCCAGTGGCTCGACTTCACGGTTCCCGGGATGGCCCTGGGACAATCGATCGGCCGCTGGGGCAATTACATGAACCGCGAGCTCTACGGCCCACCGACCACGCTTCCCTGGGGGCTCCACATCCCGCAGCCCCATCGCATCGCACCGTACACGGATCTGGCGACCTACCCGGACACGACGCGGTTCCATCCGACCTTTCTCTATGAATCATTGGCAACGCTCGCGCTCTGCCTTCTGCTGCTCTGGGTAGCCAAACGCTTTGCCGGCAAGCGCCGCCCCGGGGATCTGCTCTTCAGCTACCTGATGGGCTATGGCGTGATCCGCTTCTTCATCGAGTACCTGCGGCCCGACGCGTGGATGGCCGGCGCGCTTGCGGCGGCACAGCTCTTCGGCATCGCGTTGTTTGTGCTGGGCGCGGTGCTCATCACTGCACGCCATCTCTTCGCGAGATCGACGCCGGCCAGGACGGGCAACCGCTAGCAAGCTGTCGGCGAAGCAACCTGCCCGCTCCGGAAATCCGGTTTCTGGCCATCTCTGGGGCCGGTTCTACGGCAAGAGCGCCGCCCTTCGGACTGTGGAACCGGGTTTCTTGACTTTTCCGACAAGCTGTAGAGAATCCCGGGTGCAAGCACCCGGGATTCTTCATGACCCAGCGGAGGTTCCTATGCCTTGGGCACAAGCCGTAATCCGATTGCAGGATGTCGATCTCCAGCTTGCCGGCAACCACCAACGTCTTCGCGAGGTGGAAGCCCGGTTGGCCGACACATCCGAGCTACGCGCGGCGCGCCAGAACGCTGAGGCCTGCCAGGAAGCCGCAGATGCCGCACGGAAAGCGCAGCAGGAACTGGAGTTCCAGGTGGGCCAGGTCCAGACCAAACGCGAGCGCGCCGAAGAGAACCTATACAGCGGCAGGATCACCAACACGCGGGAGCTCCAGGACGTACAGAGCGAGATCCAGTCGCACAAGCGCCGGATCGGTGTGTTGGAGGATGAACTCCTGGAGGCGATGATGGCCCACGAAGAGGTCCGCGATGCTGCACAGGCAGCCGTCGCCGACCGAGACGAAATCCAACGCCAGACCGACCAGATGCTGGGCGAGCTGACCGTCGAGCGCGACCGCCTGAAGCTGGAACACGTGACGCTCACAGCAGAGCGCCAGGCCCTGCGCATCCAGATACCCAACAGTGTCGTCGATTCCTACGACTACCTGCATAAGCGCACCGGCAGCCGGCCCGTCGCCGTGCTCCGAGGAGATGTGTGCAGCGTCTGCGGCATGGTCGT
>CBFCZM010000013.1:0-17173 GCA_965602565.1 uncultured Anaerolineae bacterium | reverse complement strand
CTCAAGAAAGGACAGACATCTATGCCCAAGATCACCGAGGAGATGATCTGCATTACCTGCCCGATGGGCTGCACACTGCAGGTGACCCACGACGGAGAAACCCTGATCCACGTCGACGGCAACACGTGCAACCGCGGCCTGGCATACGTCGAGAGCGAGCTGACCGACCCGCGTCGCATGGTCGCCACCACCGTGCGCGTCAGAGACGGCCTGCACCCGCTGGTGCCGGTCTACACCGAGGGCGCCTTCCCGAAGCCCCAGATCTTCGCACTGCTGCACAAGATCCGAGAGGTCGAGGTCGAGGCCCCCGTCAAAGTGGACCAGATCATTCTCGAGGACGCCCTCGGCACCGGTATCAATGTCATCGCCAGCCGCGATATGCCGCGTCAAGCGCAGGGATAGGAGGGAAAAGGGATATGGCACCAAGGGAAGGGGATACGGCACTAGGGAATGAGGCTGTCAGGACAATGGCACGTCCCACTCCCTCCGCCCTTACCCCATACCCCCGTGTTACCCTTTCCCCAATCGCCCTATCGCTTTCTCGCTTAATCGTTCTTTCGCTTTCTCATTCAATCGTTTCATCCGCTGAACACCACAGGAGACAAAGTCATGACTGGAAAATCGCCCGTCAAATTGACCGGACCGGAATACGAAGATGAACGCGCAAAGGACATCCAGACGCCGGAGACGCCCGCTCAACGAACCCACCAGGTTGGCCCTCTCAACATCCTGATCATCAACTCGGACACCTACCGCTACGACAACCTCTTTGACCGTGCGACGATGCCGGTGTCGACACCCAACCTTGATGCCTTCTCCGAGCGCGCGGTCAGTATGTCCAACTTCTACACCGGCAGCTTCCCCACCATCCCAGAGCGCACCGACCTGATCTCGGGACGCTATGCGTGGCCCTGGGTGCCGTGGCAGTATCTGGACTCCGACAACATCATGCCGCAGATGCTCAACAAACACAGCTACGTCACACAGCTCATCTGCGACTGTCCCCACCTCTTCAACTTCGGCTTCAACCGTGTCTTCAACGCGGCCTTCCAGGTCCGAGGGCAGGAGGGCGACATGGCGCTCCTGCATATGAATGATCCCATTGAGCAGGTGATGCCCCGGGAGAAGACCCGCTCCGGTCACCATTTCCAGGACCGCATTTTGGTGGATCTTCACCGGTGGACCAACCGCTACTCCCGCTGCGAGGAGGACACATTCCCGGCGAGAACATCGAACCACGTCGTCCGGTGGCTGGAGGAGAACAACCAGCACCGCCCGTTCTTCGTCTGGGTGGACTTCTTCGATCCACACGAGCCCTGGGATGCGCCCGAGTACATGGTGCGGAAGTACAACCCGGGCTACGATGGCACGCCGATGCTGCACCCCAACTACGGCGTTGCCACAGACTACACCCCTGAGGAGCTGCGCAACCTTCGCGCGCACTACTGCGCCGAGGCGGAGCTCATCGACCGGTGCGTTGGTAGGATCTTCCAGAAACTCGACGACCTCGACCTGTGGGACAGCACCATCGTGATCTTCACCACCGACCACGGGATGAGTTTGGGCGAGCACAACCGCACCGGCAAGAGCAACATCAACGACCGTGACAGCCGCCGCTGGCCTCTCTATCCGGAGGTTGCACATATTCCCTTCCTCATCGCGGCCCCCGGTATCACCGGAGGAGAGACACGCGATCTTCTGGCGCAGCCCGTCGACATTCTACCGACCCTGATCGAGCTTAGCGGGCTGGAGGTCGACGCCCCCGCGCCCTTCCACGGGCGCTCCTTCGCGCCAAGCCTTCGGGGTGAGACCCAGTCCCCCCTGCGCGACTTCGCCATCTGTGGCTGTTTCCTGCGTCTGAAGGAGGGCGAGGTGCCCCCGAATGCATCCACGCCGGTCATCTACTCGCACAAGTGGGCTTACGCGCCGATTGGACCAGACAGCGCCGCCGAGCTCTTCGACCTTGAAAACGACCCATACGCTGAGGTTGACCTGGCTGCCGAACACCCTGATGTCGCCGAGAAAATGCACCAGCAGCTGATACAGTGGCTGCGAGAGCTCGGGGCACCCGAAGAGGCTATCGAAGTCTACACTTGATCAACCAATACGGAGGGGACTGACCTATGCTGGAGTTTTCATTCGCTACCTTGGGCTGCCCGGATTGGACCCTGGAGCAAATCGCCGAGAATGCCGCCAAGATGGGCTATGACGCCGTCGACTTCCGCGGCCTTCTGGACACACTGGATATCACCGCGTGCCCCGAGTTCACCACAGAGAAGAACTTCGACGAGGCGCGACGCAATTTGGCTCTCGCAGCAGAGTTGGGCACTATCGGTGCACGTGCGCCGGTACTCCGCGTCTACGGTGGGCGCGTGCCCGACGGACACTCCGTCGACACCATCCTGCCGGCGCTCACCGAGAACCTGCGCAAGATAGGCGATGAAGCCGAGAAGTACGGGGTCACACTGGCCCTGGAGACCCACGACGACTGGACGGATTCGGCGGTCTTTGGCCGCCTGATGAGCGAGGTCGACCACCCACGCGTCCGTGTGCTATGGGACCTGCATCACCCCTACCGTACCAACGGAGAGGCCGCCGTCGACACCTACCGCAACATCGGCGCCTATACCGTCAGCATCCACGTCAAGGACTCCGTACCCACCGCAGACCATGGCCACCAGTACGTGGCCCTCGGCAAGGGCGATGTCCCACTGCAGGAAATGCTCACACTGCTGGTCGCCGGTGGATACGACGGCTATGCTATACTGGAGTGGGAGAAACGATGGATACCCAGCTTGCCCGAACCGGAAGCCGCGTTCCCCCAATATGTTGAGAAGATGCGTGAGTGGTTAGCGTAGGAGAGAAAGGATCTCAATGAACGTCATTCTACTTGTCAATGACACTTTCCGCCGCGATCACCTGGGCTGCTACGGCAACGACTGGATCAAAACCCCCAACCTGGATGCCTTTGCCAGGCGGGCCGGAGTCTTCGACCAATACTACATCGGCTCCTATCCCACGGTCCCCAACCGGTGGGATGTCGCGGTCGGTCGGTACGGTTTCCCCACCCGCGGTTGGGAGCCGCTGCAACCCGAAGACCGGACGATGGCCCAGATGCTGAGCAGCGCCGGCGTCCATACCCAGATGATCTGGGACACGCCGATGCTCGGAGCCCACGACTACAACTACACCCGGGGGTTCAAGGGCGTCTACTTCTCGCACGGCCAGAAGGGCGATCCCTGGATCACCAACCCCGACCTTCCGGTCCGGTTCGGGGCACAGCCGCACAAAATCAAGAACGTCAAGAGCCTGGACGGCTATCTGCGCAACCATTTCGACCGCCGCCACGAGCGCGAGTATCCGGTGGCCCGCACGATGTCCGACGCCATCGAGTGGTTGGAGACGAACCACAACCACGACCGTTTCTTCCTGTACGTCGACATGTGGGACCCACACGAACCCTTCGACTGCCCGTGGTACGACTACGAGCTCTACGCGGACCCAGACTACAAAGGGGATCGGATCACCTACCCACAGTACGGTCGCGCCACCTATATGACCGAGGCCGAGCACCAGGATGTGCGAGCGCTCTACGCCGGCGGGGCCACGCTGGTCGACCGCTGGGTCGGTCGTTTCCTCGATATGGCCGAGCGCCTGGGTCTCTTTGAGGATACCCTGATCATCTGGACCACGGACCACGGTCACCTCTTCGGCGAGCACGGGCTGCACGGTAAACCCGGAGCCGAGATGGGCAGGCTCTATGAGGAAACCACGCGCATCCCACTGCTGGTCCACCATCCCGATGGCATCGGTGCAGGCCAACGCATCCGCGGCATCGTCCAGCCGGCCGATATCCTGCCCTCCGTGCTGGACTTCATGAATGTGCCGGTTCCGCAGGGCGTTGAGGGCAAGTCCTTCATACCCTTGATGCGGGGTGAGGCCCCAGATGGCCCAGCCTACGCCTTCTCGAACCGGTACCCGCAGAACGCAGCCACGGTGGGCGGCGCAGCGTTTGATGGCTGGGTCGGCTCCGGGCGCGTCGTCGAGCCCGGCACTGTCACCGGCGACGAGTGGACCGCAATCTGCATGCCGGCAGGCTTGCCGTCAGAGCTCTACAACCTCAAGGCCGACCCACACCAGAACCACAATGTCATCGGTGACTACCCCGAGGTCGCCGAACGGATGAAGCAGGCCTGGCTCACCTTCCTGAGAGAGCACGGCGCCACAGAGGCGCGCATCAGTGCCTTCACGCAGGGTCTTGCCGGTGCACCGGACATCACCGGGCGCACGGTCTATGCGTTCAGGGACGACCTGGGGCAATGGATTGCCTTTGCCTCGGAGCAGAAAGCCGAAGCGGCCGCCTATCGCGACGACGCCCCCGGTCCGGAACGCGTCGTCGAGGCGATCACGTTCAGCGATCTCCTGGCCGACAACCCGGAGAATCTGATTCACCTCTATGATCAGTATTACTGGGCAGAAGACCTAACCTAGAAGGGAGTACCCGCATGCCAAGCAAACTCGGCATCCACGGCATTATGCCTGGTGAGACGCCAGGTATCATCCAGCAATTGAAGGCCAGAGGCGCGCGCATGACCACGGTGAAGGCCGTGGTGACGATGGGGTGGCTCAAAGACATCAAGGCCCTCGATCCCAACATCATCACCGTTGGTCGATACATGTCTGGGACAGACAAGAGTGTCAATGTGGAAGGGCCCGAGCTGTACGGCAACCTGAGGGAAAGCGCCGGAAAGGTGATGGGCAGCCTCCTCCCAAGGTGGGAAGCACACCGAGGCTACGTCGATTACTGGGAGATCATCAACGAGCAGGATCCCGTCGGCGTTGACGGTCACCAGCGGCTGGCCGAGTTTATGATGCACTGCATGGACATGGCGGACGAGGAGGGCTACAGACTGGCCCTCTTCTCGTACAGCCTGGGGGTTCCCGAATGGAAGGAAATGGAGGCCATCGCAGAAAGCGGCGCCTTTGGCCAAGCCAAGGCCGGCGGCCATGGTCTGTCGCTCCACGAGTACGCCTACCCCATGAATCGCTGGTACGGCGAAGCCCTACCCGGGCGCCCGGTGTACCCGAACCGGGGTCCCCTCGCCTGCCGCTATCGCTGGCTGTACGAGGACTTCCTCATCCCGCGTAACGAAGTGATCCCGCTTTTCCTGACGGAGGTCAACATCGCCAAGGAACTCCCTCAGGTCACGGCAAGCGAATGGATCGCCCAGATGAAATGGTATGACACCGAGCTGCGCAAGGACTACTACGTTGTGGGCGCGCACCTCTTCACGTTGGGCAGCGCAGGATCGTGGGAGGAGTTCGAGTTCGGGCGGTTCATTCCGAACCTGGTCAACTACATGGCCACGGTGAAGGATGAGCAGGATCCCGAATGGCAGGATGCGCCGGCAACACCGACACCGCCCACGCCGCCGACACCAACGCCACCGACGCCTGAGCCGCCTACGCCTACTCCGCCCCCGGTGGCAGAGAAGCCGCTTGAGCCGCGCGTGATCTACAGCCGGCATTACCTGCTCCTTCCCCAGAAGGCGACGTGGAGCTGGATCGCAGCCTGCCGCGGCTACTGGGAGACATTCAAGGTCACCATCGGATTCAGCGCCGACGATGCCGCTTACGGGCCGGGACTTGAGGAGCGCGCCGTGACCGTCGTCAACCCAAGTCAGTGGTCAGCCAGTCTGCAGGCTTTCTTCGATCAATACTATCCCGGGATGCGTTACGACCCCATCGAGGCGGCCACACCGCAGCAGTTGGAGGCACTCCTCAATAGCCGCGTGGACAGAGGACAGCGCTTCGGATAAGCGCCCTACCTGCAAGACTCGCTAGCCGCCCCCACCACACGAAGGGCTGTCGTGTGGTGGGGGCGGCTCCGCACTTGAGGGCCCCTTGCCCATTCTGAAACACGGCCGAGCCCCATCAACCGGTTGACAAAGGAATCCATTCGTGTATAATCACGGCTGCATTGGTTGGGACGAGAATCTTGACCCAGTGGTCAGTCGTGCTATAATCGCGGAGCGCCGACGTAGCTCAGCGGCTGAGCATCCGCCTTGTAAGCGGAGGGTCGTGGGTTCGATTCCCACCGTCGGCTCTTGAGGGCAGTTGTTCCGAGCGGCAAAGGAGGCGGACTGTAAATCCGCTGGCGTAAGCCTTCGGGGGTTCGAGTCCCTCACTGCCCACCAGGTTGTGCCCATGTAGCTCAGTCGGTAGAGCACTTTCTTGGTAAGAAAGGGGTCATCAGTTCAAGTCTGATCATGGGCTCATGGGGGTGCTCCCCAAGATTTTAGGCAGTATGCGATGGGGAAAATTGCTCTCAACGCAGTAAAACGTAGGCGAGTAGCTCAATTGGCAGAGCAACGGTCTCCAAAACCGTAGGTTGCGGGTTCAATTCCTGCCTCGCCTGCCTCTAAATAAGACACCGCCTACATAGGCGGTGTCTTGGAGTCTTGGAGTAATGATGAGTTGCAGGCCCTGCGGAGGAGTCCGTGGCTAAGACGAAGGATAACAAAGAGAATCCGATTCTCGCATATTTGCGCTCCACACGTGCGGAACTGCGAAGAGTCCGGTGGCCCACCCTCGAACAAGGATGGTCCATGACCAAGATCGTGCTTGCCGTGACTTTCGCCATGGCGCTGTTCTTGGGCGTGTTGGACTTTTTCTTCGGTTGGCTGCTCGGTCAGATTGTCACGGGTAGCACACTCTACACGGTCGTTGGTGTAATCGTTGCCGCAGGGCTGATCGTCTCATTGTACCTGATCGGCCAAGCTGAAGAGGTCTAGAGCCCTTGGCACCCGAAGAGTCAACCATGGAAGAAGAGCAAACTCCTGAAGAGAGTGAAGAAGTCGTGGCCTCACTGCCCAACTTGGCCCTCTCTGCAGATGCGATCTTTGAGCGCCTCGGAGCGGAAGCTGTTCCGGACTCTGACGACATTGACCTTGAGGGATTTTTCCTGGAAGATGACGTAGAAGCAGAGGACGAACAGACAACCGAGCTGCTACCAGAACTCACTCTCGACACGGAACCCGAAGATGTCGGCGTTCTGCCCGACCCGTTCGGAGATGATGAAGAGGAGGAGACCAAGCCTGAAGAGCGCGCCTGGTTCATCGTTCACTGCTACTCCGGCTATGAGAACAAAGTTCGCCACAATCTGGAGTTGCGGATTGAGTCGATGGCCATGCAAGATTTCATCTTCCAGGTGGTGGTCCCCACAGTCCAAGAGATTGAACTCAAGGATGGTAAGCGGCGCACGGTAGAGCGCTGTCTCTATCCCGGCTATCTGATGGTCCAGATGCTACTCGTCGACGACTCCTGGTACGTTGTGCGCAACACGCCCGGCGTCACCGGATTTGTCGGTATGGGTAACAAACCCACCCCGTTGCGCTCGGAAGCCGTTCAGCGGATTCTCCGCCGGATGGAGTCAGCTGCGCCGGAAGTGCGGGCCACCTTCAAGCAGGGACAGAAAGTCCGCATCATTGAAGGTCCATTCGCGGATTTCATCGGCGTGGTGGATGATATCGATGAGGAGCGAACCAAGGTCCGAATCTTGGTCTCTTTCTTCGGACGTGAGACGCCGGTTGAACTCGACTTCCTACAGGTCGAGAAATCGTAGCACGGAGCTTTCGAACTAGACAGTAGTCACTGGGGATACAAGCTGACCCAGATTGAGGGAGTGTTGATAGATGGCAAAGAGAAGGGTAAAAGCAGTCGTCAAGTTGCAGATTCCGGCCGGCAAGGCAAATCCAGCGCCCCCAATCGGTCCGGCTCTGGCTCAGCACGGCATCAACCTGATGGGCTTCTGCAAGGAATACAACGCCAGAACAGCGCACCTGGCCGGCAACATCGTTCCTGCAGAGATCACGATCTATGAGAATTCGTCCTTCACCTTCGAGCTCAAGACCTCGCCAACCGCGGATCTACTACGCAAGGCTGCCGGTGTCGACAAGGGTTCCTCCGAGCCCAACCGGGACAAGGTCGGCGACATCTCGAAGGATCAGCTGCGCGAGATCGCCGAAACCAAGATGCGGGACCTGAACGCGAACGATATCGAAAACGCTATGCTGCAGATTGCCGGTACGGCCCGCAGCATGGGCATCCAGATCAGGGACTAGCCCAGATCCTTCAGCATGTAAGTGTGGGAGGGGTGACCCGTTAGGACCACAAGGAGTCAGATATGACACAAGTAGGTAAGAAGTACCTGGAGGCCGCAGCTAAGGTCGACCGACAGAACATCTACACCGTAGCGGAGGCCATTTCGCTCGTCAAGCAGGTGAGCTATACCAAGTTCGATGGTACGGTAGAGGTACACCTCCGAACAAGCCTTGACCCCCGCCGCGCAGACCAAATGATCCGCGGTGTTGTGAAAATGCCCAACGGTCTGGGTAGGTCGGTGCGGGTCGTCGTATTCGCCGCCGGCGAGGCTGCACAGATTGCGGAGCAGGCAGGCGCCGACTACATCATCAGTGATGCTGAAGGCATCAAGCGGATAACCGACGGCTGGACAGACTTCGATGTCGCCATCGCCGTTCCGGATATGATGCGCCACGTGGGTCGCTTGGGCCGTGTTCTCGGTCCCCGCGGTTTGATGCCCACGCCCAAGACCGGCACGGTGGTTCCTGCTGAGGACCTCCCCCGCGTCATTGACGAGACCAAGGCCGGCCGTGTGGAGTACCGTCTGGATCGCTCCTCGAATATCCACTGCCCGATCGGCAAGGTGAGCTTCACGGAAGAGCAGCTGCTTGGCAATCTCTCCTCCCTGATGAGCGCGATTCGTCGCGCTCGCCCGTCTGCGGCCAAGGGCAACTTTATTCGTCGCGTAACCCTGGCCCCCACGATGGGTCCTGGGATCAAGGTTGATCCGGCTGAGGCGGTCGCACTCGAATCAGCCTAAGTTACTTAACACATTAACTCAGTTTGAACCTGTCCGCCTAAGACAGCAGGTGCATCAGCGACCAGCAGTTGACTGGTCGCTAGATGCTTAATCTTGGCCCGCCGAGGTAGGATCTGGGGAGACAATTCGCTTGCGACGCCGGTCACGACCGCACCTAGTGTGGGGTTGTGGCGGCGGCAGCAGCGAGAATCCCTTAGTCCTTGCGTCGGTGGGCGCAAGGACTTTTCTGTTGCCCGACTGAGGCGATCGGACAAGGTAGCAGCGAGTATCTTGCAAGGAGGTGAGAAAGGTTGGCTATCACACGCGCACGTAAAGAAGAACTGCTGGCAGAGTATCATCAGCAAATGGACGAGAGCACTGGCTTCATTATGGCAGAGTATACCACGCTGAGCGTGCCTCAGATGCAGGATCTCCGCCGTCAGACGCGTCAGGCAGAGGGCCAGGCGTTCGTCATCAAGAACACTTTGTTCAAACGCGTGCTGGAGGAGAGAGATATCGCGGTTCCGGATGATCTCATGACCGGGTCCATGGTTGTCGCTTTCTGTCACAAAGACGTTCCCTCACTGGCGAAGCTGTTAAGCGTCGCTGCGAGGGACTATGAAGCGGGAAGCCTGGTGGTCAGGGGCGGACTTCTTGACGGCCGCATCTTCGGTCAGGATGAAGTCGAGGCGGTGTCCAATCTCCCGACACGCGAGGAACTGCTATCGATGGTACTGCGGACGATCAACGCCCCCGCCACACAGACGGCCGGCGTGGTTGCAGGCGGAATCCGTCAGGTGCTGAACCTCGTCAAGGCTTATGTCGACAAACTGGAAGAGGCAGGCGGAGTATCCGCCGAGACAGCGGGGGTTGCAGCTTAAGTCTCATCATGTGAGACAGCAGCTATGTCAACGGCTGGCTACGTATCAATCAAATTCATCGTGGTGAGCGCAGCTGAAGAGCTGCGCCCACGAAGACAAATGGAGGTTTCACAAAGATGGCAGATCTAGATAAGCTTGTAGAGGAAATCAGCGTCCTTACCCTGGTTGAGGCTTCGGAACTGGTCAAGATGCTTGAGGATAAGCTGGGCGTCAGCGCAGCAGCCCCTGTCGCAATGATGGGTGCTATGCCCGCCGCCGAGGCGGAGCCTGAGGAGGAGCAGACCGAGTTCAACGTTGTGCTCACGGACTTCGGCCCGAAGAAGATCAACGTCATCAAGGTCGTCCGCCAGATGACCAGCCTGGGTCTGAAAGAGGCCAAGGAAATGGTCGAGAGTGCACCCATCAACGTGCTCGAGTCCGTTGGCAAAGATGTCGCCGATGACGCCAGGGCCAAGCTCGAAGAGGCCGGCGCCAAGGTCGAGGTTAAGTAGCCTCTCTCTATCCGCTGCAAGAGCCCCCTGGGTTTCCAGGGGGCTTTTTCTGCAGGCAGCATCAAGAGGACAGAACCGGGTATAGGTGTATTCCAGTCGAGCAGTTCTGGCCCAGAGTCAGCTGCAATGCCTATCGATGTCAGGGCCAAGACTGCCCAGGCGCGCTACGGAGTTCCGGCGACAGGCCTGGCGCCAGAGCGCCGTAGCGTGCCCGTTGTCCCGGCCATGTGCCTGTGCTATACTCTCGGTATGCAAGACACAGCTCACGAACCAGCCCAGAATACCACGGTCATCAAGGAGTTGCAGGAAGCCCTGAGCGATCTGATGATCGTTGAGGAGATCACCGTACTGGAAAACAAGCCGCGCCCGATGGTGCGATTTGGCGGGCGCATGGTCTCGAACCAGGATAATGGGGAGTTTGAGACACTCGTCGAACGGTTCAAGCACCTGGGCTATACCCCGATGCTGCGTATCGAGGACGATCAGCATATCATTCAGGCGCTGCCGGCGGTAGCCAGCGAGAAGACCGGCAAGCCGTGGGTGAATGCGGTGCTCTTCATCCTGACGGTCATCTCCGTTCTTTCCCTGGGTGCACTGCATGAAGAGGTCGACCTTGTTGCGGACCCGCTGCAGATCTGGCGCGGCTGGCCGTTCGCCATCACCATTCTGGGTATACTGACGGCCCACGAGCTCAGTCACTACTTCGTAGGTCTGCGCTATGGCTCCCCGACCAGTCTGCCCTACTTCATCCCCTTACCCCTGAGCATCATCGGGACCATGGGCGCTGTGATCGTGCAGCGTGGGCCAATGCGCAGCCGCAAGGCCCTCTTCGATATCGGCATCGCCGGGCCTATCGGTGGCCTGGTCCTTGCCGTGCCACTGCTCTTCATCGGACTCGCACTCTCCTATGTCGGCACGCCGCAGGAGTTCATGGATCTCCCCGCCGGCGAGCCGATTCCGGTAATGCAAGAGGGTAACTCGCTCCTCTACATGGCAGCCAAGTACATTACGCACGGACAGATACTGCCGGATCCTGTGACCGGCAGGGATGTGTGGCTCTCACCGCCGAGTCCGGGCGGCTCCGTGGCATTCGCAGCGTGGGCCGGGCTGTTGGTCACCGCCTTCAACCTTTTCCCCATAGGACAACTGGATGGTGGCCACGTCGCCTATGCGCTATGGGGACGCAAAGCCTGGAGGCTAGCGCGCATCTTCGTGGGCGTGATCTTCGGATGGGGGCTTGTGCTTACCATGATGGGCAACCAGGCCGGCTCTACATGGCTTGTGTGGGGTGGGCTGAGTTCACTGATGGGGGCGCGCCATCCGCCGCCCCTCAATGACGTGACGCCACTGGACGGCAAACGCAAGCTTCTCGGATGGGCGATGATCGCCGTCTTTGCTATCATCGTCATACCGGTTCCCTTGATCCAATCTGTGATCGGCTAGAGCGCCATCACTGCACGGCACCCTATGCCCCCTATAGGCTCATCGATCATCGGAATCGACGCCAGCCGTGCGGTGGGCGCAGCCCCGACCGGCACCGAAGCCTACTCAGCGCATCTGATTCATGCGCTGGCGCCCCGGCTTGCATCATCGCACACGCTCAGATTGTACTGCCGGGAGACGCCGCCCTTTGCCTTGAGCACACGCGGATCAGTCCCACAGGGCGCAGCCCCTGAGCCTGCAATAGAGACGAGAGTGATCCCCTTCCCGCGACTGTGGACGCATCTGCGACTCTCCTGGGAGATGGCGCTCCATCCACCGGACCTCCTGTTTGTGCCCGCCCACGTGCTGCCCGTCGTGCGCCCACGGCGCACGCTGGTGACGGTACACGATCTGGGCTACCGGCGCTTCCCCGAAGCACATCCGGCGAGCCAACGCCGGTACCTGGAGACTAGCACGCGGTGGAACGTCCGCGTGGCCACGCACATCCTGGCAGATTCCGAGGCGACCCGTGACGCTATCATCGAGGCATACGACGTCCCAGCGCAGAAGCTCACCGTGGTCTACCCGGGCTACGAGTCGGATCTCAAGCCGGTAAGGGATCGCGACGAGATAGAGCGCATCCACCATCGGTACGGCATTCCCGGGGACTACGTGCTCTCGATCGGGCGTATCCAACCGCGCAAGAACCTCACACGGCTGATCGAGGCCTTTAGCCGCGTTCTGAGGGACCATCCGACCCTGACACTGGTCCTGGCCGGGCCGACCGGGTGGCTCGCGGAACCGATCCAGGCCCGGGCCACGGCGTTGGGGGTAGCAGATAAGGTCATCTTCCCCGGCTACGTGGCGTCCGAGGACAAAGCGGCCCTGATCTCCGGCGCGCGGCTCTTCGCCTTTCCCTCGCTCCACGAGGGCTTTGGGTTTCCGGCACTGGAGGCTCAGGCGTGCGGCACACCGCTTCTCACCAGCACGACCTCCAGCCTCCCCGAAGTCGCCGGAGAGGGTGGCCTGCTGGTAGATCCTCTCAAGGTGGAAGCCATCGCAGATGGACTGCGACGGCTTCTGAATGATCAGGCTCTAGGGGCCCGGCTCGTCACCCAGGGCTTCGACAATCTGGCGCGCTTCTCCTGGGATATGGCAGCCCGGCAAGTCCAGGCCGTGATCGCGAAGCTACTTGAGCGCTAAGCTCATAGAAAGGCCGAGGGCAGACCGCCATTGACTGACAGACTGCACATCAGCGCCGGCTGAGCTCTTCGTAAACCTCGTAGTAGGTGAGCACGGCGTCCACCGGTGTGTTGGCCGGAATGTGGTTTCCCACCGCCAGAAAGAAGCCAGGACACGTTTTGCCGATCGCCATGCAGCGTTCGACCTCGGCGCGAATCTCGTCACGCTTCCCGCGGAGCAAGATGCGTGTATCGGCATTGCCGATGAAGGCGTGCGTCTTGCCGTATTTCTCGGCAATGTACGCCATGTCGGTGAAAGGCTCAAGCACGAATCCGTGGGCGCCGCAGGCGGCGATATCGTCGACAAAGAGTGTGTAGTCCCCGTCGGAGGTGTAGACGATCTTCTTCCCGGAGTCCAGCAGTGGCGCGAACAGCTTCCTGTAATTCGGGAACACATACGACCGGTACCAGCGAGGGGAGATGAACGGGCCCGAGCTCCAGACGATGTCGTCGTGGACCATAACCACGGGCACATCGGCCTTCCCCAGCGCGTCATAGTGTTGTTGGATCCACGAGGCATACCGGTTGGCCACCTCACCGAACGCCTTCTGATCAACGCCCGCCGCCAGCAGAAGCATATCCCACCCGAAGATGGCGATCAACCCCGACACCAGCGTGATGTACACGCCCGTCATCGTTACCTGTTCAGGGGTCTCGTCACGCTGCCGCTGGTAGCTCTCCTCAAAGCGGCGAACCAGTGTCGCCTCGTCGCGCGGTCCGTAGACCTCCCAGGGATCGAAATCCAGCACCTGTTCCGGCGTCTCGAAGGGACAATGGATCGTATCTCGGCGATCCACGCCACCGGCGGCATACTCCGCGTGGCCCATATCCGTTGAAAACTCGGCGACCTCACCATCGCCGATCAAGGTCGCCCAGCGGAAATCGAAGTTCCAGGCTTCCATCAGAGCCAGAGAACCCCGGCGCTGGAGCTCTGCCGGACTCCCTACACCCACATCCAACCCGGTCACAGCCTTGATGACATCCCAATGCTCCGTCACGGAATACTCAGTGTGTGGTACACGAGACGGCATCTCAAGATTGAGCGCCGCCCATCCATCCTCGAATGACATGGCGGTATCCTCTGATTCCCGATAGAGACTCAGACATCCTGCGCCGGGCTATCCTGGCGCAAGATGCCGGTAGTGCTCTGCTTCGACGGCTTCAGCCCCACAGCCAGAGACAGGATTCTCCGGGAGCAGAGCTGCAGGATCGGCGACGACTGCGGGCGAGCACGCGCTGATGTCGTTGCTCGCCAACCACAGACGTTGGGCCGACGGCGCAACGTAGAAACCAGGCAGGTCCCGGTCCGGAAGCCCCGATATCACATTGTTCTCAAACGCCAGATCGTGCACGTCACCCAGGACCACGACCTGGCCGAGCCCACCGGTGCGTGCGTTGCCCTCGATCCTGCAGCCCCGGATCCAGCATGACTGCGGCTCGACCGGGCGCTGCGTTCCACGGAACAGGATGCCTGCCCCGCCGTTCCCCTGTATCGAGCAGCCCTCGACCAGATTGTGGCTGTCCCGCGTGCCCACGGAGACGCCCACGCCGGCATTGTCCGCGAAACGGCAGTTGCGCACCGAGATATGGTTGGCGCGCACGCAGAAGAAGAACCCGGCCGCCCCGTTACCTTCGGCAACACAGCTCTCAAACACAACACGAGTGCTGCCTGCGCCGGGATGGTAACCGTTGCCGGTGTTGTTGGCGAAAGAGCAATCCTGAATGCGCACGTCGCGGCTCATCTGGAATCCGAGCCCCTCACCGGCGAAGCCGGTCTCGGCCACGTCCGTCATCGTCATGCCCCGGCTGCCGATGAAGTACAGGGCCGCACCGCGACATGCGCCGATGCCGGCAGGCTGTGCTTCTCGGTTCCCATCCAGCGTCACACCCTGTACGGCGACATCGCTGACGCCCAAACCGAAGATGAGTGGGAATGCGGTGACGAGGACCGGGTTCTGCTCAATGTAGTAGTCAGAGTGCACGCCGCGATCGATCCCGACCCACGTATCCTCGACCCAGGTGATCCGTGCCAGCGTTTCGAAGAATCCACCATGCTGATCATCCCGGATCGCCACCGTCATCCCGCGAACCAGGCCTTGGGTGTGCATCAAGGGAATGTCGCACATCCCGTAGTTGTGGTAACCGGAGAGCGGATAGATCCTGCCCGGGGCCTTTCGCAACACGGTATCGCGCCCCTGGCCCACCAGCGTCACGTTGGGGCGCAGCTCGATCCCACGGTCCAGCCCCAACTCCATCGCAGGCAGTACGACTCGGCCCCCACACGACCCGAGTCCATCGATCGCTTCCTGGATCTCAGCCGCCGATGTCGCCTGCGACCGTTCAAGTCTGATCTCGTTCAAGCCATCCTCCTATCGTCGGTCGATACGGCGCCCAACCTCTATGCGTCCGAAGCGCCCTCGTCGACAGGACGCTCAGGGGCGGGTGCGGTCAGGTCAACCAACTGAGCCCACGTAGCCTCGTCCTCCCAACGTGCCGCCGCCTCTCGCAAGGCGGTCAGCATGAACCGCTTGGTGGATTCCGAATCTGAGAGCCCGCGCGCCTCAACAAACCGAATCAGTTCCTGGATGTTGGCCATACACCGCTTGCGCGCCACACTCGACAGCGTGCCGAGCTGGCTCTCCAACGCCCCGGAGTTCGCCAACCGGGTCGCCCGCAACCTGTAGGGGGCCAGCCAGGGCTCGGGGACCTCGCGATCGTTTGCGATGCTATCTATCGCCTCAAGGCGGCTCCTTAGGTGCCGTTCCACATAGGCACCGGCCCACCGGGTGCTGAGATACGCCGTCAGGGTGAACACCACGACAAACAGCATGAAAACAAAGACCGTCGATCCCATGTCTCATCCTCCCATCTACGCACCGGCGCCGCGCCATTGACTCACAAGAGCCTGCGCACCACGGACGAGTATCAACGTATCCAACCCCACGGCAACAAACCGGAATCCGGCATCGATGCGCTGGGTGATCTCGCCGGGCCGCGGCTCGGCAACCAACAATCCGGGAGTGATGCCGCCTTCCTGTGCCGCTTCAAAGACGCGGGACACGGCGGCCTCCACATCAGGATGGTGAATCTGTCCCATCAGTCCCATTGACCCGGACAGATCATAGGGACCAATGAAGGCAACGTCGACGCCGGGCACAGCACAGATCTCCTCAATGTTGTCGACGGCATCGATGTGCTCGATCTGGAGAACGACCAGAGTGTCTTCATTGGCCGTCTCGACATAGGGCTGAAAACGTGCCCCGTAGCCGTGGGCCCGGCATACGCCGACGCCACGTATGCCTTCCGGCGGGTACTTGGCCGCGGCGACAGCCTCTCTGGCATCGGCGGCCGTCCGCACCCAGGGAACCATCACGCCCTCAGCCCCAAGGTCCAGCGCCCACTTGAAGTGCTCCGGGGAGTTGATTGGGATCCGGCAGATCGCCGCGCACCCTTGGCCCTGCACAGCCTGAACCTGCGGCAGCACGCGAGGCCAATCCATCATACCGTGCTCCACGTCAAGGACGACCCAGTCGAATCCGGCCTGGGCCAGAATCTCCGCAACTGCGGGATGACCAATCATAGTCCATGTGCCGACCGTGGCTTCACCACGGGTCAACATCGCTTTCACTCTGTTCTGCATAGCCTGCGTGCCTCCTCAGGATGGAATCATACACCGGATGCGCGACTTGCCCAACTCCAGGAGATGCACGTATCGCTCAAACCGGGCACTATGGCGCAGTTTTGGCCCGAAAATAGGTACCACTGTACAATAGGGCCAGCAATGACCACGGTGGCAGAATCGAAAGGATTCCCAATGTCGACCTCAGGCAGCACAACCCCAACCGGCGGGAACAAACTAGACAGCGGTGGAGTCATCCGCGGGATTATCCCGGCGATGGTCACGCCCTTCAACGCGGATGAGTCCCTGAATGTCGACGCCCTGCGTCAGCTTACCGAGTTCCTGATCACCGGAGGGGTTCACGGTCTCTTTCCCACCGGCAGCCAAGGAGAGTTCTGGGCACTCACGCCCGGAGAACGCCAGCGCATCTGGGATGCCGTAGTTGAGACGGCCGCTGCCCGCGTACCGGTCTATGCGGGCACCGGAGGCACTACTACGCGGGAGGTCATCAGCCTCAACCGGCTCGCGGAGAGGGTCGGGGTAAGCGCCGTTTCCGTGCTGACCCCCTTCTTCATCACGCCCAACGATGAAGAGCTCCACAAGCACTACACCACACTTGCCGACGCGACATCGCTGCC